>CAZCBG010000001.1:0-13498 GCA_964496885.1 uncultured Bacteroides sp.
TGTAAACGAACTTGTGAAACAAATTTGTAAACGAACTTATGAAATTTATCAAATAATCTTTATAATTTGCTGTTACTATTTTAAATTTTTATTAATTTAGCACCGAGATTCAAACATATGTCAAAACAAGAAGAAAAATATAATAAGCGCAGGCTTAAAAGTTCTTACATCACCACTGTTGTGAGTATATCGTTGGTATTGTTCATGCTTGGTTTATTGGGTTTGATTATTATGCATGCCCAAAAAATTTCTAATCAGGTAAAGGAAAACATTGGATTTTCAATATTTATGAAAGAAAGTGCTAAAGAAGCGGACGTTATTCGTTTCCAGAAATCATTAGATGCCAGTACATTTTCAAAATCAACAGAATATATCACCAAAGAAGAAGCAGCTAAAAATGTTTCGAAAAATTTAGGAGAAGATTTCGTAAATTTCCTTGGTAGTAATCCATTAACAGCTCAAATAGATGTTCGTTTAAATGCATCTTATGCCAACAACGACAGTCTGGCTGTTATTGAAAAGCAAATACTTAAAAACGATATAGTTAAGGAGGTTTATTATCAGAAATCATTGGTGCAACTGGTAAACGAAAATATTAAAAAAATAAGTCTTGTATTTTTATCGTTTAGCTCATTGCTACTCATTATTGCGATTGCATTAATCAACAATACAATAAGGTTGTCAGTCTATTCCAATCGCTTTTTGATAAAAACCATGCAATTGGTTGGTGCTACTCAACATTTTATAAGAAAACCATTCTTATTGAAAGGAATTGTAAGTGGAATTTATGGAGCATTGATTGCTATTGTATTTTTAGCAGGCGTTTTATATGCTGCTCAGCAAAACTTTCCCGATTTGGTAAATATCCAGGAAATTGATTTGTATTTGACTGTTTTTGGGATTGTCATTGTACTTGGCATCCTATTTTCATGGATTTCCACTTTTTTGGCTGTTCGCAAATATTTGAACATGAAAACGGATGGTTTGTACTATTAAGAACATAGTTTACTATGAATGAATAAAGTTCAGCAATAAAGTTAATTAGTATTAAAATCCTTTATTTGTATAATAAATTATTTAATTTTGTAAAAAAATCATTATGGCACAGAATATTAAAAAAGTTATAACACCTAATAAACCCAATACTGTTCATTCGAAATCCACAGTTGCGTCCTCTGCTAAAGTGAACACTACAGAAATTCGTGGACTCGAATTCGCATTCGGAAAAGAAAATTATCGTTTATTGTTGATTGGTTTGGGGTTTTTATTACTCGGATATATCCTGATGATAGGTGGTGGTTCAGAAGACCCCAAAGTATTCAGTGATAAAATTTTCGATTTCCAACGTCTGACCCTTGCACCAATTTTGTTGATTATTGGATTTGTGATCGAAGTTTTTGCCATCATGGTAAAGCCAAAAGATTAATCTACCTCAAAACTTATTTTTTATTATGACTACATTTCAAGCAATTATCATTGCCATCGTTGAAGGCATTACCGAGTTTTTGCCTATTTCTTCTACTTACCATATGAAGCTAACTTCGGTAATTATGGGAATAAAAGACAATGATGAGTTTATTAAATTGTTTATCGAAAGTATTCAGTTTGGTGCCATTCTTTCAGTCATAGTGCTTTACTGGAGAAACTTTCTTGATTTCAGCAGACTTAGTTTTTATTATAAAATTATTGTTGCTTTTATTCCTGCAGCAATAGTTGGGTTTTTACTAAAAAAACATATCGAGAAGGTGCTTGGAGATATAATGATAATGACAATTATTACATTTTTAGGTGGTTTCCTCCTTTTATTTGTAGATAAATGGTTTAATAACTCCAAAGAAGAAAATTTGGACAATGTTTCCTACAAAAAATCATTTAATATTGGCTTATTTCAATTGTTAGCCATCGTTTTGCCCGGCTTTAGCCGCTCAGCTGCCACTATTATTGGGGGTATGCAACAAAAACTCAGCCGAAAACTTGCTGCAGAATTTTCATTCTTTTTAGCTGTGCCTACACTAGCAGGCGCATTTGTATTAAGCATTTGGGATGCTCACAAAAAGAATCCTGAATTTTTAATGGGTAATAATTTGAATTTTTTAATCATTGGAAATGTTATAGCATTTATAGTTGCAATGATTGCCATTAAAGGATTTATTGCAATACTTACTAAATATGGATTTAAATTTTTTGGATATTATAGAATTATAATGGGTGCCGTTGTTATAATCTTACTTATTTTCCATATTTTGTAAAAATAGATTAAATGCCCAACCCGAAATATTGGGGCTAATCGAAATGAAAATATCATGCGCATTCCATGGGCGAAGCTTGCATTGAATTAACAAATTCGGATATCCTAATAATAACTATTTCAGTTATTTAATTTAATATTTACATGAAAGAATTCAATTTCTCTGAAGGAGAAGTTTTACTTATCAACAAACCTTACGACTGGACTTCTTTTGATGTTGTAAACAACCTCAGGTATTTTATTAGGAAAACCCTTGATTTACCCAAAATTAAAATCGGACATGCCGGAACTCTGGATCCTTTGGCTACAGGATTGTTATTGCTTTGTACGGGAAAATTCACAAAAAAAATTGATGAATTTCAGGCACAGGAAAAAGAATATACGGGCTGCTTTACGATCGGTGAAACCACTCCTTCTTTTGATATGGAAAAAGAAGTAGATTTTACATTCGACTACTCTCATGTTGATGAAAATTTGATATTGCAAACGGCTCAAAAATATACAGGAAGTTTTGACCAAATACCTCCTGTATTCTCCGCTGTTAAAATCGGAGGCAAAAGAGCCTACGAATTTGCAAGAAATAGTGAAGAAATAATAATTTCATCCAAACCAATAACGATCAGCGAGTTCGAAATTACAAGTATTCAACTGCCAGAAATACATTTTAGAATTGTATGCAGTAAAGGCACTTATATAAGAGCCCTTGCCAGAGACTTTGGTGAAGCTATGCATTGTGGAGCATATCTTTCAGCTTTATGCAGAACTCGTATTGGAAATTTTAAATTAACGGATGCATTGGAAATTGAAACCTTTAAATCCATTATTACTGAACATAGTAATCCTCCTCCATCTTTAGAAATATAAATTATTTGGACCTCTTTTAGTAAATACTTAAAAAAACTATTGACTTTAGGCTCAAATTTGATTATCTTTGCACTCTTTTTCTTTACAAATCATCATTAATATAACCATATACGCATGAAGTTATCTCAATTCAGGTACAGCTTACCAAAAGAATTAATAGCTGATCGCCCCTCCGACCAAAGAGACGAGTCTCGTTTAATGATACTCAATCGCAAAACTCAAACAATTGAACACAAAGTATTTAAAGATATTCTTGAGTATTTTGATGATGGGGATGTTTTTATACTTAACAATACCAAGGTATTTCCTGCACTATTATATGGTGAAAAGGAGAAAACAGGGGCTAAAATTACAGTATTTCTTCTTAGAGAACTGAACGCAGAAAGTCGTCTATGGGATGTATTGGTTGATCCTGCACGAAAGATAAGAATTGGTAACAAATTGTATTTTGGCGCTGACGACTCTTTAGTAGCTGAAGTAATTGATAATACTACTTCCAGAGGAAGAACTTTGCGCTTTCTTTTTGATGGAACTTATGAAGAGTTTAAACAAACCATTAAAAACCTGGGTCACACACCCTTGCCGGACGAACTTCAAAGATTAAGGGAAATTGAACCAGCAGACAAAGAAAGATACCAGACCATATATGCTAAACACGAAGGAGCTGTGGTAGCACCTACAGCAGGATTTCATTTCAGCAGAGAGTTAATGAAACGATTGGAAATTAAAGGTGTTAATTTTGCAAACATTACACTACATGCTGGATTGGGAAATTTCAGATCTATTGATGTTGAGGATCTTACTAAACACAAAACCGATTCTGAAGAAATGATTATTTCAGAAAAAGCAAGTCTGATCATTAATACAGCAAGAGAAAGTAAAAAAAATGTTTGTGCTGTGGGTACCACTACGATGAAAGCTATTGAATCTTCTGTGGCAATATCGGGCAATGTTAAACCGTTCAATGGATGGACCAACAAATTTATTTTCCCTCCTTATGACTTTAGCGTTGCAAACTCTATGGTTACTAATTTTCATCAACCTCTTTCATCGATGATGATGATGGTTGCTGCTTTCGGAGGCTACGATTTAGTGATGAAAGCATACAAAGAAGCCATTGAAAATAAATACAAGTTTCTCACTTACGGTGATGCGATGTTAATTATTTAAAAATATTTTATATTTAATAAAGACTTAACTTTTCAAGGTTAAGTCTTTTTTTATTTTTAGTATATGCAAAAATCAGTCATCATTGTTGCAGGTGGATTGGGAACAAGAATGAATTCAGTTATTCCAAAGCAATTCCTGGAAATCTCAGGCAAACCAATTTTGTTTCACACTATCGAAAAATTTTATTTTTTTGATTTGTCGATTAAAATAATTATTGTTTTACCTCAGGAACATATTATAAGATGGAATGAACTTGTCGAAAAATTTAATTTTACTATTCCTTTATGCATTGTTACGGGAGGTAAAACCCGTTTTGATTCTGTTAAAAATGGACTTGAAATGATTGAAAAAGGAATAGTGGCTATTCACGATGCTGTTCGTCCTTTGGTTTCAACAGCTACTATTAAAACAGCATTTGATGCAGCTAAGGAAAAAGGGAATGCAATCCCATCTATTTCTGTTAATGATTCATTGCGTATAATAGATATTAATGGAAATAAACCACTTGATAGAAATCAAGTTAGAATAATTCAGACACCTCAATGTTTTGAAGCTGTTATAATTAAGAAAGCTTATTTGCAAAAATATGATAAAAGCTTTACTGATGACGCATCTGTTATTGAAAAATCCGGAGTAAAAGTAAATCTGGTAGAAGGAAACCCTGAAAATATTAAAATTACAAATTCTTTTGATTTAAAGATTGCTGAAGCTTTCTTTCAATAATATTTTATTGCTTAATAATATAGAAGGAAAATGATTACAAAAGGTTTAATTTATTCATTATTCATCATTCATCTATTAATTTTCCTTCCTTTCCACTGATAGCTTACTAAATTACTTATTGTTCCAATTATCAATACATAAGGAAAATAAATGATTTGTAATGGGATAAAGTAGAGCAATAAATCTTTCCGATTTATAAATCCTGTAATATTAAATAGAATTGGAAAATCAACGATGATTTTGATGATAAATAAACTTAGACTCAGATTTAAAAACTCATGTTTAAAAGTTCCCAATATTAATGTGATTAGAATGCTTGCATTAAATAAGAATATAATTCCGGCAACCATTAATATGGTAATATCTTTATACCCTTTAGTTTTTGAGGCCCATCTGATACGTTGTTGGAAAAATTCAGGGAATGTTTTTTTTGCTTCAGTATAAACTATTACATTTTTATCATTTATAGCATAAATACTTTCTTTCCCGAAATGTTTTTTTATTTTCAATAATAAAAATACGTCGTCACCAGATGCATACTTTTCGTTGCTATCGAATCCATTTACTTCATCAAAAGCTTTTCGTTCATAGATTAAATTTGCACCGTTACACATTATCGGAAAACCTGATGCTATTGCTGCTGCACCTGAAGCAATTAAGCTTAGAAATTCAAGGTGTTGCATTTTTTGAAATACAGATTTATCATGGTGATATGCTACCAAGCCTACCAGCATTTTAACCTTTGTTTGCTGATATGTATTTACAATACCCGAAACCCAATATGGGCCAACGATGCAGTCAGCATCCGTTGTAATAATTAGTTCTCCTCTTGATTGAAGGATTGCTTTACTTATCGCAAATTTTTTATAGGTAGGATTAACGATATCTTCTTCTATTTTTAGAATCTTACAATTGAAATCTGGATATTGATCAGTAAATTTTTTAACTGTTTTAAAAGTATCATCCGTAGATGAATCATCCACAACTATGATTTCAATAAAAACTAGAGGATAGTTTTGGTTTTTAATAGATTGCAATAAATTCAAAATACAATGTGCTTCGTTGCGTGCAGGAATAATAATGCTGACTTTGATGTGGTCCACTATTTGATAATCGAGTTGATTTCTTTTTAATTTCGCAAAAAAGTAAGCATAAGAAAGGATTATTATCGAATATGCCAGTAGTATTATAATGAATCCTATGTTGAATATATTCATCCTTCTTGTTTTTTAACTTTAAAGAAATTTAATTTTACAACATAAAAATTCCCTATAAAAGCCGGTAAAGCTATATTAATCAACCATAATACAGATGATGCAGCAACAACAGCGAAATTATAGTTTACATTCAGATGCAGCGTCGTATTGAAATAGTAGTCGAAAACACCCATTGCAACCGAACCCCTTATTCCTATTTCGGCAAGTGCTATGCTTGGAATTGCTGAAAGTACGAAGTAAACAAGAGAAATAAGAAATATACCTTCAAATATGTTTAAAGGAATGCCAAAAAACCTTAAAAGCAAATAAAACTGAAATGAAAAAACAAAATACCTCAATAAACTAAATGCCAATATATTTCTTAATTCATACACATTAAAAAATGAAAATACTTTCAGATAGCCTTTCATTCTTCTCCATTTTGGTTTTATCAATATATTGAGCCATTTGCTTATAAAAGATACATTAAAGAAAACAGACAAAATGATAAGATCAGTTATTATCAATAAGCTAAGCACTAAATACAAAAAAGAGGAAGGGATAAGATGTTGTTTCGAATAGAATACGAAGATATAAACAATCACACTGGCAGATCCCATTAATAGCGTAATTATTAATTGACTCATACTGCAAAGAAAAGAAATAAAAATAGCTTTCCAGGGATTTGCTTTTTGAAGAATAAAAACGCGGCCTAAAAATTCACCTATTCTATTGGGTGTAAATGCACTCACACTTAATCCGGCAAAAACTGCTTTCAATGCTTTCCCAAATGATATTTTCTCAATTTTTTTAATCAAATATTTCCATTTATAGGCTTCGATGCTCCAGTTTAGTATCATTAAAAAAATAATGAGTAAAAGCATAAACAGGGTTTTCTCCCAACTATAGGTTAAAGCAAATAAATTCCATACTTTTTCATAGTTTTCATTAAAAAACAACTGATAATAGATGTAGCCGAAAGAAACACTTATTATGATTAACTTTAGTAGAAAATTATAAGTTTTATTTAACTTTGTATTTTTAAACATTTAATTTTTTAAAATTGATTACCGACAAAATAATATTAGGAATTGATCCGGGAACAACCATCATGGGTTATGGCATCATTAAGCAAAATGGCAATAAAATCAGCTTTATCACGATGGATGTTCTAAAATTAGACAAATTTTCGGATCAGCCGATAAAACTAAAGAAAATTTTTGAAACATGCCTTGATTTAATTGAAAAATATCATCCTGATGCCCTGGCTATTGAAGCACCATTTTTTGGAAAAAATGTCCAATCAATGCTTAAGTTAGGTAGAGCTCAGGGTGTTGCAATTGCAGCTGCTTTGTATCGTTCGATACCTATTTTCGAGTATTCTCCCAAAAAAATAAAACAATCCATTACAGGTAATGGGAACGCTTCAAAGGAACAAGTAGCAGCGATGTTGCTTAAATTATTAAACCTAAAAGAAATCCCTAAGCATTTAGATGCAACAGATGGATTAGCTGCTGCTGTTTGTCATTTTTTCCAACGTAATATAGGAGGTGAAGCAGATGCCTCATTTACTGGCTGGAAAAGCTATGTAAGCAAGAATCCTGAAAAAATAATTACAAAACCTACTATAAAAGATTAATTATAAATTAGTTTCCGATTCCTACAAGTTGTTGTAAGCTTTTGATATAGCATCAGCAATTAATTGGAATTCTTCATTAGTAAACCGGATTTTTGCTTGTTTAAAATCCATATCATAAATAGAATTAATAGGAATCAAATGGATATGAGCATGTCTTACTTCAAGACCAATGATTGTTAACCCAACTTTTTGACAGGGGATTACAATCTCGATAGCTTTTGCTATCTTTTTTGCAAATAGGAATAAGTTTTTATATTCGATATCTTCAAGGTCGAAAATATAATCGGTTTCTTTTTTTGGAATAACCAAGGTATGTCCTTTTGCCAAGGGCGAAATATCAAGGAAAGCATAAAAATCATCATTTTCTGCTATTTTATAAGATGGGATTTCTCCATTTATAATCTTTGTAAATATACTTGACATGGGATTTGGATTTTGTGATTTATCAAAATTTATTAGCGTCAATGACAAAAGTTTGAATAAGTAAGTTGAAATTTTTAATTATAATCTGATTTCTTTTCAACTTTAAGTATTAAACAAATCTTGTAATTTCTACTATTTCGAATGGTACAATACCTGCAGGAACTTGAACATCTACTTTTTCTCCAACTTTTTTACCAAGCAAACCTTTTGCAATAGGAGAGGTAACTGAAATTTTAGCACTCTTTAAGTCGGCTTCGCTTTCAGGAACGATGGTATATTTCATGCTTAATCCGTTATTTAAATTTTTAATGGTAACAACAGATAGCAAAAGTACTTTTGAAAAATCTAATTTTGATTCATCAATAAGTCGGGCATTGCTGATTAGATCTTTCAATTTAGAAATTTTTAGTTCCAAAAGACCCTGTGCTTCTTTGGCTGCATCGTATTCTGCATTTTCAGACAGATCACCTTTATCACGCGCTTCAGCAATCATTCGTGAAACAGCCGGACGTTCTATTGTGAGTAAATGGTTTAGATCTTCTTTTAATTTTTGAAGACCTTCTTCGTTATAATAAGCAAGATTAGTCATATAGTTTTTCCCTTCATAATTTAATAACACAAAAGACCCTTTTTAAAAAAGGGTCTTCTTAAAATATCAATAATTTTTATATTCTAAAACGTTCAATAAAAAATATTACAAATTAAATCTTGCACTTATGGTGTGGCAACCCTGCCATGGATCAGAAGCTCTGTATGAGTAATCGATTGAAAAAGTTGAACCTTTTTCTTTATTGATAGGAGCTTGAATGGTAACACCAGCGCAAGGTCCGGTTAGAGCTGTAGTACGGGTAAGTTTATCCAATATGCCTTTTTCATAAGTAAAGCCAGCTCTTACCATTAGGTATTGCATAAATCCATATTCAGCACCTAAGGTATATTGATCTTTTGAAAATGAATTGGATGTAAAATTAGCAGCGAGAGTTAATCTATTTTCTTCGTTGAAGTTAAAATCATAAGCACCACCAATATTGATAAGAGAAGGTAGTTCAAATTCTGCCTGGCGTTCTTCAATGGTATGAGAATTTACAGAACCATTCTGTGTTCCGCTAAATGCAAACCCATCACCGGAGAAAGACAAGGTTGGACCAACATTCTTTAAAGAAATACCAAATTTGATATTATCTGTAGGACCGGTAACATATTGAATACCTGCATCAATAGCTATTCCTTGTGCACTTACATTTGATATAGATTCGGAAATAATCTTAAAATTAATACCCCCATAAATACTATTAGAAAATGTATGAGCATACGAAACCCCAATATTAATAAATGAAGGTTTAAAAGTTCCGATACCACCATCAGGTTGATTTACGGTTCTTATTTGAATTTCGCCAACAGACAAGGCCATAATACTTAAGCCGATAACTCCTGTTTCGCCAACTTTTTGTGAAAATCCAAAAGTTGAAATATTTACATCTGAACCTTTTAAGTAAGAGGTTTGTGAGAAAATAATCTCAGTCTTTTGTGTAAAAGCTAAACCTGCGATATTATTAAAACTTGCTTCCAGTCCACGTGAATTTGCAGTATTTACACCACCCCAACCTGAACTTCTGGCCCATGGATTAATAAGAAGTTCTCCTGCTCCTGCTTGTCCAACTCTATCTTCATTACCAGCTTTAGCTTCTTTCAAAGATGTTAGTGATAATGTTATTAAAACCATAGGAATTAATAAGCTATATATTTTTTTCATACTCATCAGTTTATATATTATTATATAATTTATTATATCTAATTTATGGATTAAAAAGAATTTAAGTCAGTTGGACGCATTGCACCAAACCATTTAATTGTTTTTTCACCGATACCATCAGATTTTATATGAATTATGTATATACCACCAGAAATAGGTATGTTCGCAAAATTCTTTAAATCCCAATCTATTGAAGTAAGTGCTTCTCCATAACCGGATGTAACACCTCGTTTGTCTACACTAAATTGTCTTATCAGTGTACCTGTTAAAGTATATATAGTAACTACACATTTTGGTGGTAGATTGATAATCCTAACCCTGTTATCTATTTGATTTTCTTCATAATTAGAAAATGCATAATAAGGATTTGGAACTACACCTATTAAATCTAATGCAGTGACAGCTATAGTGTTAATTTCTTTTTGAGTAGCCAAATCTCCTGTACCAAACTGATACATTGGATAATTTGCATTTTGAACAGTAGTAGCACCTGTGGCTGCTGTAGAATAATTGCGTGCGTAAGGTTTAGCTACTCTTATTCTTACTTTAGCATCCGTTGGTATTTCAGAAGGATCGTTAAACCCGGGGAATGCCAAAGGTAAAGTAACCCACATTGCATTGCGGTAAACTGCTTTTATTTGGTTTGAGCCATAACCTTGTTTTAAATGTTCATGTAGCCATACACCTTTATCATATGCAGGACAATTTTCATCAGGATCACCTAATTCGAAATTATCATTGTGTCCCATAATATAAACATAATGTTTACCACCGAAAACAACATTTCCGAAATTATCATAATAAGCAGGAGCAGGATTCCATTTCATATCTTTTCCATTGTATCCGCCTAACCATGAATCTTCACCAAACATAATATTCAATCTTTCGCCAGTCGCAACATTGATTGCATAACCAGGGAACCAACTCATACCTGTGGCATAATCATCCGTAGCAACTGCAACACCTTCTTTATTAATTGAGGCATGTTTTCTCAGTTCAAATTTTTTAGCACCACCTTCAGATAAGGTTTTATCTTCACCCATTTCTATAACAGGACACCTTGTCCATTTTGATTTATCTGCTGTAAACACTACATCAATGCTGCTGATATTTACAATTAGATTATCAGCAAAAGAAGGACTCATCTGTTTTGTTCTATCTTCGTTATAAGCAGGACCATTATCATAAAACGAGGTCAAACGATAAGGGGCCCAGGTTCTGCCTAAAATATTCTCATATTGTTCTTTTTTATCAAGGAAGTAGCTCAATCTGTTTCCTGGATGTAAAAGATCCGGAGCATCAATATAATAATCTTCAGTAGATTTATCTGCAACAACAGCAGTAGATACTGAACCGGATCTAATCCAATTAAAACCAGTAGTACTGGCGTCATTATCGGGAACACCATATAACCATTGTTTAGTATTATCGGTAAAAGTCATGGTTGCTTCTAAAAATACGCCATCATTCACAATATTTGCACAAGGTGCAATATTATGAAGAACATCATCAGAAGTAGTAGCTATTTTTGGTATTTGAGCTATAGAAACTGATAAGCCTAAATTAGTGAAAAGTTGCTCATTTTCAATATTAATGGTTACTTCAGATGTATCAATCAATGTCAGACTTCCATTTTCACCATTGTAAATTTTCCAGGAAGCATCTGTTAAATCTGTTTTAGTACCTGGGAAAAATTTAATGGTGTAATTTCCTGATTTTACATTTAAAGGATCTATTACTTTAACATTGATAGGTCCGCGGTTATTTTCATAAATTGGATTTTCAACAATGTAAGGAGCAGCCTGTTTCGACATGAGTTCGTCAATACTACCCTGTGTTAAATCTATGATTAAACCGCCATTTCCTTGTCCTTCAATTCTTTTAATCTTAGGCGTTGAACCATATACTGAGTTTAATTTAGTTCCGTTGGATTCAGGAGAGGTAATATGAGGAATAGCTGTGATGGAACGAATTTCACCAGCTGCAGATTTTCTACCGGCTAAATAGGGTTCTTTTTGTCCATCCAAACCGTCAGTAGAGGTTGGGTCATATTTTTTATATTCATTATATGCATAAGCAAGAGCAATAAAATAATATTTTTTATGATTTACCAGTCGCTTATCTCCAGTAGCAAATTGATCTTCCAGCACTCTAAAAGTATGTGAAATACCTAAATTAGCACCATTTACCTTTTCTACAGGAACCAAAGCACCTCCTAAATTATCATCTTTGTTGTAATTGATAAGTTGACTTATAGGATTTTCATTGGCATCAAAATTTTTCAAATCGCATTGTTGAACCAATCTGGCTTTGGCAAGATTAGTGATATCAGCAATTGAAACGGTCGCATCAGCTAATTGGTAGATTTGATAACCTTCAAATTTATAATATCTATCATTCTGAATAGTATCTTGTTTGGTTATGGTAGTATGGATAGTAGTGTCACCACTTTGAAAAGTTACAGTATCTTTAAGTGTAGTAACTACTCGTTTTTCGTTTATTCTTACATCTAATTCTTTGTATCCTTCTTTTTCGTTGTTAGAGCCTTTTCTGTTAGAAATATAAAGTATCAATTCTCTGTCTAATTCTCTTACAGCTAAATCCGGAGAATCGGGACCATCTAATACTTTAAAACAGTTATCGAACAAAGCCTGGCATTTATCATCCACTACTCTTAAAAGTTGGACAGATGCAAAAGGTCCACCGGTAGCTGCTTTTGCCCAGGGAATACCAACTGTAACATAGTTTACAGCACCTGGTTTTAATGTAAACGGGCCAGCAGATTGCATAAAACGTCTGTCACCAGGAGCATTATTGGCAGATTGTTCAGTCCAAAGTGCACCAGGAACGTGTATTCCACCTGTACCCAGAAATAATGGGTCAGTATTGTCAGGAAACATAAAGTCACATTTAGTGGCACCAAGCGTTATACCATTTCCACCGTAGGTCATATCCCTGCCATCTTTCCAGATTCCTCTTAAATATCTGTAGTAATCCATCGCCTTGCCAGGTTCTCCGTTTACAGGATTACCATCATTGTTATAATATACAAACCTTCTCATACCAAAACGTTCATCATCAATAATGCCGTTTCCAAAGTTTACACCATTAATACTTTCAACGGTAGGATGTCCTGAAGGATCTAATTTAGGATTATCGATTCCATCTGGATCCATATATGGACCTTGGAAAAAGTCAACACCAACGGCTGGAGGATTACCCTCATAAGCATAATATTGTCCTGCACCATCGGTAGCCCTGCCATTGTAACAATATCCCAAACCTCTTTCAACATCACAACCCACGTAATCATCACCAGCATAGCCTAAATCAGGATCCACCCATTGACTAAAAAAAGTTTGGGTTAAAGTATAGGTAGAACGGTTGATGATTTCATATGAATAAAAGGTCATATTGTTAATTTCATCATTGGTTGAGAAACCAAAAGCCTGGGCTCTGATTTCCATTCCGATTGAAGCACC
>CAZCBG010000001.1:13598-99944 GCA_964496885.1 uncultured Bacteroides sp.
CATTGGTTGAGAAACCAAAAGCCTGGGCTCTGATTTCCATTCCGATTGAAGCACCTTTTGATTCTGTATGGTCGTTACCTTTATCATTGAAAACCCACCATAATGTCATATCACCTTTTAGAACCTGATCTACCAGGATACCCCCTTTAACAATTCCTGCTGTGGTTTCCATGGTTGGATCAAGCGGTTTCCAGGTTCCGTCAGGATTTTTGTTCTTAGGATCAGTTGGACAAAGTGAATTTGTAAAGTCATAATAGGGGTAATCACCATTTGCCGGATTATAAGTATAATCTCCGTCATAATCACGGAATGGAGCTAAATACCTGGATTGTCCTTTTGAAACATCTCCATGAGCTGGCCAATCTACAATTATTTTGTAATTTGGATTATTTGATGGATCGTAACTAGGATAGCCTGGTTCTGCAATAAACGATTGTACGTCCTTTTTGGTGATTTTATAATGCCTGTCATATTGTTTGCAGATTTCTGCACTGATATCGGCCGTTCCGTCAGTAGTTAATGGGCCTGTCCAATAATCCTGTCCAGACTGCCTGAACCTTTGAGCTGCCAATTTCAGGTTGCCATCAATATCCAATCCTCCAATCCATAAAGAGGAAGCAAACATGGATGTTTTTCTGCTCCCTCTAGGAATTTCATATTTTGCGGCACTAGACATATCCCACCACATGTCTCCTCCAGTATTGATACGAGCTCTTACATTGTTAATATCTAAATCTGTTGAACCCGATGCAGGAGCACACCTGTCAGATTTTGTGTGCTTGTTTATGCTTTGCTTGATTGCGCCTTTAAATTCTTCAGCAAAAATATTGTTACACAATAAAAAGCTTATCAGCGTCAAAAATACTAAGCGATATATATTTTTCATAAATTCTTTATTTAAGTTCATTTATTATATATTCTTTTTTATATTAAAAATTAATTTCTACACCTAAACGTATTCTTCTTGGTAAAGAATAGTTATATGGGGAATCAGTTGAAACTGAACGTAAATCTCTGTATGCCTGAGGATCTTCGTACGCATTGATCTGAGCCTGATATTTAGGATTCGTCAGATAACCATCATCGTTTGGATTACCTGTTGTTCCATAAACTGCTATTACATTTTGAGTATTTAAAACATTTAATACAGAAAGGTAGATGTTAAAATTAATCCTTCTATTTCCAATTTTTGTCAAAAATTCTTTATTGATTTGGGCATCCATCCAAAATTGCCATGGAAGACGTGAACCATTTAGTTGTCCTACTATAGTGTTTTCGTTGAAATCACGTTTGGTATAAGGCGTACCCGAACTACCATTGAAAGTAATATTAATACCAGTATTTTCTAAAAAGAGAATGGTTCTTACTTTATCGGTACCTTTAATTTTGAACGAACGTTTTGGACCATTGTAATTCTTGCCACCTTCAAAACGATAATCAATAGATGCTTTAACTGAATGTCGTTGATCATAAGTTAGTGGAGTCATTGTTCTTAAATTAGGCTGACCCGAACTTACCATTGCTTTTTGAGATTCAGCATTAGAACCGGTTCCGTTAGCAAATTGTAAAGTGTAATTGGCTGTAAGTCTGATATTTCCAGTTCTTCTCAAGTCAAAACTAACGGTCATACCTTTAACAGTTCCAAAGTCAATATTGGTATAAGAAAGATAATTTGGATTGGGATCTGCTCCGGTAAAACGTTTAACCTGCACCTGGTTTCTCATTTCTCTATAAAAAGCTGAAAACTTTAATGAAGAAGAGTTGCTTATTTTCTGTTGAAAACCTAATTCATAATCTGTAGTTTGTTCTGGGAGTAAGTTAGGATTGTCAACGGTATTGGTTCCTGAATTATCAATATATAAATAAGCGATTGGATCTAATCTTAGCCCAGCTGTAGGTCTTTTTGTGATAACATCATAATGAGCAAAAAACAAAGCTTCATCAGAAATCGGGAAAGAGAAAGCAATACGAGGCATGAAAGTAGTTTGTGGATTGTAATCTTTAAAAGCATCAATATTAACAGATGTTTGATCTTTATGAACTCTGTAAGGTGTAGGTTTTCCTGAACTTCCACTAATTAATGTGGGGTCACTTACAACAGTTCCAGTCGCATTAAACCAAATATCACCACTTCTGTATCCTAAAATTTTTGGAGAAGTCGATTTAAAATCATCCACATAAACTACATAATCCGATCCGATGTTTGAAGGATGAACACCTCCATTGGTAATGTTTTTAGATCCTAGAACATCTTTTACTGTGTAAGAATCATAGAATAAATAAGGATCTTTTAATACCATTTGGTTAGCATCGAAACGGTCAACACGAACACCAATATTAAAAATCAAATCGTTAAATGCAAATTTATCCTGAATATAACCAGCCATATACAATGGTTCAAAAGCACCTATTTCGCGTTTGTATTTGCCATATTCATCTTTGGCATTAAAGAAATTATCTAATGAAGGTTGGCTTGTTAATTTTTTTCCTTTATAGTCATACCCATAATAATTTACAAGAGGATTGGTTCCATTTTGAAGCAATTCATCAGGGCTAAACATGTCGATAGAATAAGTAGATGGATCATATTTATCAACATCTATCCAATCGTAAATGCTATGACCATTTACTGGCATGCCTAATTTCTGACGTAAATTTCTATCAAAGGTTGATTGAGCTGCCTGGTTATAAATATAATTATAATATATAGTATCTTGTATACCACCTAAGTGTATTGGATTTGGATTGTTGAAATCTAACTGATCGATATGACTGTTAGCTAATCTTCTGGCCAATTCCCATAAACCCGCAGGAGCATAACCTACGTTTCTTTCTGTAATTTGTTCATATTGAATACCAAATTCAAAAGCATGGTTGCCAATATCGGCTGATCCATTTACTGTTAATCCAATTTGAGTATTGTCATAAAGGTTATAGCCATTGTAAACAGTCCCTGTTCTATTATATAAACCATAAACACTAGGAGGAAGATCACCATTACGCAAACCGTTGAACGACTGCAAAACAAGCTGATTAGGAAATATATTACCAAAAGAATTGTACAATTGAGAAGTATAATTAGCCAAGGTAGGGTTTATTTCGGAACGTTCAAAAGTAACATTGATGGGTGTAACATTTGCCATTACTAAAGCGTTATCATAAATAATTCCACCAACAGTATCAGAGCCGGTTAAAAAAGAAGGACGTCTGGTAGTTGTAAATTTACCAACGTAACCATAATCAAATAAGTTGGCTTTATGATTTTGATCCTGTAATGTTTGATTGGTTTTGGTATAATCGGCCTGAATTTGATAATATACGTTCTTTATCAAGGATTTACTGTCTTTTTCTGCTGGGAAACGTTGGGTAAATTTTCCGTTCACACTCCAGTTGGTAAGTAAATATTCTCCGTTATTTGCTGAGTTCAACAATGAATTTGCACGGTTCCAGCTAAGACCTTGGTCATAACTAAAATTACCTCCAAATTGAAGATTGGTTGTAGAAGTAGTACGAACATCTACTTTTCCTTGAAAAGTAACACTATAGCCTGCACCATTTTCCTTTGAATATATTTTTTCAAGATCAGATTTTCTTAAAAAATCAGCATTGTATCTCGAAACACCATTTTCGATGAGTAAAGGGTTTTGTTCAAGGTAAATTCTTTTGGCATCGTTAACTTTATAATCTCCATTGGCAAAAGGTCTACCATCTTTATTATAACTAAATTCTCCTGCTAAGAAGAAACCCAATAATGAAGATTTTTTATCGTCTTTATTTTTCAACAATGGTCCGGTTAAATTGAAAGACACTAAGTTCCTTCCGAAATTATCGAGGAACTGTGAGGTTACAAATTCGATTCCTCCGGCAAATTCACGGGAAGGACCGGTAGTAACAATATTCATTACACCTCCGGTAGCTTCACCATATTTAGCAGGGATACCACCGAGTATCATACTTACTTCACCCATTGCTGATTTAGGTAGATTTACGTTTCCTCTTACTCTCACACCATCAACATAAGTAACGGTACTTCCGTCATCAGAACGAGCACCCCTGACACTTCCCATGGCTCCGTCAACTGATTGAACTCCACCCATCGTAGCAGCAACAGATTCTGCTGAACGACCAGGCATTCTGGAAATATCTTCAGCTGTAAGGGTCGCTCCTGATTGTGTTTGGTCTTTCGAAATTAATGGAACTTTGTAATCTACTACCGTAAAGGTTTCAAGTGTTGTAGCAGTTGGTTCCATTACAATATTGTTAAATGTCATTTTGTCTGCATTAATCACTACACCTTTTATTAATAAAGGTTTGTAACCAACATAAGTTGCTTTAACATCATAACGACCTGCGGGAATAGGTTTGATGGTATAATTGCCATCAAAATCCGAAGTTCCACCACCAAATTGTTTTCCTGTTTGCTCAATAATAATATTGGCAAATGCAATGGGTTCTTTTGTTTCCTTATCGGTAATTTTACCTTTAAGTTCTCCCGATTGCGAAAACACCATCAGATTGACTGACAGCAAGATTCCTAAAGAAAAGAGTAATTTTTTCAACATACACCTATAAATTTATGTTATAATTAATGTGCGTTTTTTAAAGGGGGTAAAATTATAAAAAAAATCAATACCCTCTTCTTTTATTTCAGTTTTAAATTAATTTTTATTCAACTTCATGTAAGTCTATTATTTTTTCTATAAAAATACTATACTTCTATGAATCAACAGAAGTGAAATCAGTTTACGGTATTTAAAAAAAAGTTTACGGTTATTCTTTTTTTGAAAGCTATCAGATATACCCATTTACTCAATTCTGAAGTAGAATTTTTATTGAGCAAATTTAATAAAAAAAATCTAAATAGAAATATTTTTTGATAAACTTATAAGTGGTTCAGAATATTGATGATACTTTCACGTTTTCTTCTTGAAACAGGTATTTTGCTCCCATCTGTCATTAAAATGTAACCTCCATCTACCTTTAAATAGCTTTTTATAAACTTTATATTTACCAGATGCGATTTATGGGGTCTAATAAAATTAAAATCACTCAACATAGCTTCGTTTTGCTTTAATGTTTTGGAAATCATGATAGGATTGCCATTTGTAAGAAAAAACTTTGTATAATAATCATCCGATTCGCACCTGATAATTTCATCAGTACTTAAAATATGTATACCTTCTGAAGTTGATAATATAATTTTTTTGGATGTTGAATCCGTTAATTTCATATTCTCAAGCAGTACTTTAATGTTTTTATTGATTTGTCCTTTATTTTGTTTTTGGAGAAATTTATCAATTGCTTCTTTTAAATCATCTGGATTGATAGGTTTTAATAAATAATCCAATGCGCTGTATTTTATAGCTTTAATAGCATATTGGTCATGAGCGGTTGTGAATATTACTTCAAATTTAAAGTCGTCAAATGCTTCTAAAAAATTAAATCCACTACCATCTGGCATTTGAATATCAAGAAATACAATATCTGGATTATACTCTTTTACTTTTTCAATTCCATCTAAACAACCGTCAGCTTGAATAAGTACAAAAACATCAGGACAGTACCTGTCAATCAATCCCATTAGTACTTCTCTTGATTTTTTTTCGTCGTCAACTATTATTGCTTTTATCATTGTAATAAGTTTGTAAAGTTTTGAAGTTTTTAAAGTTTATCAGTCCGAAGACAGAATTATTTAGCAGATTTAAAGTTTATACTTCTATAAAAAATATCATTAATTCAATTCTGGTACCGCATGCTTCACCTTCATCATTTGTTAAATCTATAATTTTTACAGAAAGTTGATTCTTGTTTTTTTTATTCAAAATATCCAGTCGTTCTTGTGTAATTAGCATACCGCTTGAATTGTGTTTAATTCCTGAATGCTCTTTTAATTTTTTTGCAGCTTTTCTTCCAATTCCATTATCCTCAATGGTGCAGATAATATAATTGTCAATTAATTTAAGTTTAATACTTAACTTGCCATCTTGTTTTTTGTGGATTAATCCATGAATGATTGCATTTTCGATATATGGCTGTATAATCATTGGAGGGATGGCTATAAATTCATCCTCAATATCTGGATCTACTTCAATAATATAGTTAAAAACGTCATCAAACCTTAGTCTTTCTAAATCTAGATAAAGTTTAATAACTTTTAGCTCTTGTTGCAGCACTACAAATGTTTGTTGAGAATTCACTAAAATCAATCGCATCAATTGTGAAAAACGAGATAAATAATGAATTGCTTTATCGGTATCTTTCTCTATTACAAAACTTTGTATTGAATTTAAAGAATTAAACAAAAAATGTGGGTTCATTTGCAAACGCAAGGATTTTTGTTCCAATTCAAACAATTGTTTTTGAATTTCAAGCATTTGTCGTTCCACTTTATGTTTTTTACGGATTTTCCTAATTCGCCAGACCATTAATCCCCAAATACTTATAATTATAAATAGAAGTACAGCCAGGTAAAAAAGGAGGGTGTTGTACCAGGGTGCTTTTATCTGAATGTAAATTTTAATACCTTTTTCGTTCCAAACTCCATCATTGTTACTTCCTTTTACTTTAAAAATATATTTTCCGGGAGCTACTGCAGTATAATCAGCAAATCGGTGCGTTGCAGTTGTGTAATTCCAGGTTTTGTCAAAATTTTCGAGATAATAGGCATATTTGTTCTTGAATGAATTTACATAATCCAATGAAGCAAATTCAAAAGAAAAGAAATTTTCATTATGATTCAATCTAATAGTATCCCCATCTTTTAAACTGATAGGAATTTCAAGATTAAATAATTTAAACGAAGTAATGCAAATGAGTGGTACATTTTTATTCATTAGAATTTCTTCAGGATAAAAAGCATTCAAACCATTCATTCCACCAAAAAATATTTCCCCTTCCTCATCGATTAATGCAGCACCAAAATTAAACTCATGACTTTGAACTCCATCTTTAACATCAAAATTCACAAAAGTCTCATTTGTTGGATTAAATTTTGACAAACCAAAATTGGTGCTTAACCAAAAATCGCCAAACCTATCTTTTATGGTTGCATAAACCACATTGTTCGGCAAACCGTTTGCTTCAGTAAAGTGTTTTGATTCTTTGGTAACAGGATTAAATTTATTTAAACCTCCCCCCATTGTTCCCAGCCAATAAAATCCGTTTTTGTCCTGGTAAATCGAAAAAATCATATCACTGCTTATGCTTTTTTGATCTTTTGGGTCATGATAAAAATTATAAAACCGTTTGCTATTCCTATCGTATCTGTTTAAACCATGATAAGTACCCACCCATACAATCCCGTTTTTGTCTTCATATACCGGATAAATTGTATTGCTGCTGATAGAGTATGGGTCGTCGGGATTATGTTGAAATACTGTAAATTTCTCTTTTTCAGGATTCAAGATACAAAGTCCACCAAATTCGGTTCCGGCCCAGATGTCGCCATATTTATCTTCATAAATTGACATTAATCTATTGGTAGATAATCCTGTTTTTGTAATAGGATTGTATTGATAATGTTTGAATTTTTTTGTTTGAATATCATATTTATCTAAACCAGCATCCAAAGTCGCGAACCATACAATATCTTCTCGTTGATTATCAATAACTATCATTCTCACATTATTGCTGGCCAGGCTGTTCGTATTATTTTCCTGATGCTTGATATATGAAAAGGTATTAGATTTCTTATTGTAAATGTTTACTCCTTCGTTGGTAGCTATCCAGATATTTCCTTTTTTATCGTTTACTATTGACCAGACTAAATTGTTGTTGATGCTTTTATTGTCGTTCAAGTGAATGAAGTGCCTGAATTTCTTAGATTGTTTGTCAATTTTGTTTAATCCACCCCATGCAGTTCCTATCCATATATTTCCGGATTTGTCTTCGTAAATGGAATTGATATAATCATTGCTAATAGTTGTATTGTCGTTTGAGTTGGAGGTGTAAGCATAAAATTTAAAATTTGCAGGGTTCATGTAATTTATACCTCCACCCATTGTACCGAACCATAATATGTCATTTTTATCCTGAATAATTGTTCGGATATCATTGTTACTTATAGAAAATGGATTTCTTGCTTGCTTTGTAAAAGCTATAAAGTTATTCTTTTGCCTGTTAAAAAGATTTAATCCATTACTAGTTCCTACCCATAAATTGTTTTTTTTGTCTTCAAATAAGTAATTGATAAAATCACTGCTGATACTGCCTTTTATGTTGGTATTGCAATAATAGTGTGAGAATACATTGGTTTTTATATTCAAATAATTGAGCCCTTTTTGTGTTGCTATCCATAAAATGCCAGCATTGTCGAACAATAAATGATTAATTGAATTATTGCTTAATGAGTTTGCATTGCTTGGATTGAGATAATATCTGGAAACTTCAGCTGTTTTTGTATTTAATTTGTTTAATCCATCATTGGTTGCAATCCATAAAAAGCCATTGTTGTCTTCGCATATCGCATTGATATAATCACTTGATAAGGCTTTTTTGTTAGAAGGCATACTTTTGAATTGTATAAAATTTCCAGTTTGAGGATCATATTTATTCAATCCGATCTCAGTTCCTATCCATATAAATCCGTTTTTATCCTGATACAGTGCTCTGATACTGGGACTGCTAATACCGGATTTGGAATTAAAATAATCAGGACGTATGATTGAAAATCCATAACCATCAAATCTATTGAGTCCATCCCAGGTACCAAACCACATAAATCCATCTTTGTCCTGAAGTATCGTTTGAACAGAATTTTGTGATAAACCTTTATCAAGTTTAACCATTTCAGAAGAAATTCTTTCAAATTTGATAGTGGAGTTTAACTGGCTGTAAAGAAAGTCAGATCCAAATACGAAAAAGAAAAATAGTAAATGTTTGATGCTTACTTTCACTTTTAGTTTGATTTATTGCATATTTAGTCCGAAACTTCAAATTGGGAGTATGTCTGAATTAAAAAATAATTCTCCATGATGAGCAATAATGGACTTCACTATTTACAAATAACTGAAACTGTCCTTAGGCCGGAATACAGCTTTTGGGTTTACGTTTAAACCATCTTTTTATAAAACATTCTTTTTTATAATAACTTGCCTTTTCGGATTTTTCTTTATTAAGTTTCATCCTGCTTCGTGTTTCTTTGGTTTGATTGTTCAAATGTTTTGCTTTGCCTTCTTCGTACATTTTCTTCGCTTGTCTGTCATTTTCTTCTTTTTGCGTTTCAACCTGATGCTGTCGTTGTGAAGCCGTGTTTGTTCTACAACCAAAAAATAAAGGCAAGATACATAGGAATAAGAACAAAACCTTTTTACTCATCATAAATTATTTTAATAATACCGATTGCAAATATAAAAAAAATAGGATTGCCATATACAGACAATCCTATTAATTTCGATTTTGAAATATATCATTATTCGATTACCGTGACGGTACCTATTTTTTCGTATGGATCTTCATATCCATTGTCAATATGCAGATAGTAAATATAAGCTCCCGCAGGAACATATTCTCCTTTATATCGTCCGTCCCATCCCTGATGAATATCCGTGGTTTCAAAAATCAATTGTCCCCAACGGTTGTAAATTGCAAACTGATATGTTTTTGAGATTACAATTTCCCCAATTGGCTTAAAAATGGTATTATAGCCGGATGGTGAAAATGAATTAGGAATATATATTACATTGCAATTTCTTACATTCATTACTTTAGATGTTTTTTCAGAACAGATAATATTATTATAAGTATTACCTACTGTAACAGTATAAGTTGTATTAACTATAGGTTTTACATAAATAGAACTTGTGGTTTCACCTGTATTCCATTGATATATTGTTCCTCCAGATGCAGAAATTGTAATATATGAACCTTTACAAATTGTATCCATTTCTTGTGTAATTACGGGTACAGGTAAAGGGAAAACATCAACCGTTATACTTGAAGAATCAGAACATCCATTCATGTCGGTAACAACAACTTTGTAATTTTTTAAACTCGTTGGACTTACTGTAATAGCTGAGGTTACAGCGCTGTTGTCCCATAAATAGCTAACACCACCGCTTGCAGTCAGTGTAGTATTATCACCTATACAAATAGAAGTACCTCCAGCTAATTGAATGATAGGCAGTGGATTTATAAAAGCAATAGCTGAAGAAGTATCGCTACAACCATCAAGGGTCGTTACTTTTACAGAATAAGTTGTGGTATCCAATGGTGCAACAGCAGCAGTTGCAGTATTGGCACCCGAACTCCATAAATAGCTTACACCTCCGCTTGCTGATAAAATAGCCGTGTCTCCAATGCAGGCAGTTGCATTATTTGTTACAATTGTAGGCAGTGGATGTAAAGTAACAACAGTGGCTGGAGATGAATAACATCCACGGGCATTTTTAACGGTAACAGTATACGTTCCAACTACATTAGGTGTTACATTTGGGATAAAAGCATTTGGCGTATTAGCTGTAAAACCATAAGGCCCTGTCCAATTGTAAGATACCATTCCAGGTGGGCTGTTTGAATTCAGGAACAAAGTGTCTCCCGGACAAATAGGGCTGTTATTTGAGGACGTTGCAATAAAGCCAGGATCAATGACAACTTTTTTGCTTATAGTACTTGAACAAGGTGTGTTTCCCTGAGTGGTAACATTGCAATTGTAGATAGTGGTAGTTGAAGGACTAACAAGAGCTATTTGTGAAGTAGTTGACCCAACAATACCTGCACCTGACCATAAATAGCTACTAGCACCTGGAGGGGCATAGAGTGTATCGATAAACCCGGGACAAATAGTGTCAATAATAGTATTATGAGAGGAATTGATTGCAAATGGTTGGCACGAGCAATCTAAATATGCATATCCCCAATGGCCTCCTAACGAACAATCAGAAACTGTAAATCTAATGGTAACACTTTGTCCATAATAAGCAGAAAGATTAACACTTATTGTAGTCCAGGGTTTATAATAGGTTCCTGAAGTTGTTGATGGCAAAAATGCTGAATTTGGTAATGCTACAGAATATATCCCACAGCTAATAGGGACGCCATTTTGATCAAATAAATCAATCTGGAAAAAAGGCTGTTCATAAAAAGGATGACTTGGATTTTGCAGAACAACTGCATAATGGTAAATAAAATTTGTATTATCCCCCACAGTAAAACTTTGTTCTACCGAAGCTCCATCATAAGTTTCATTCAAACCAACATCTCCAATTTTTAGCGATTTTGTACCACTATAAACACAAGGAAATCCACCATATATATCATTGCCACTAGCAGTGGTCATTATTGCAAAATTTGGGTCAGAGACATTATTAAATGAAATGGGAAAATAAACGGGTGTGCCTGCTGTTGCTATTCCATCATATTGTTGACCAAGTGTGGCAAACCAGCCGTCATAGTTGTTTTCAAAACCCAGGTTGGTACAAGGGGGTTGAGGAGGAGAATAAATAACCGATAATTGAAAGCTTCCCGTCGGGGTAGTTCCTTTACCCCAGAAACGTATGTAAATTGTCATATAGATAGGTAAACCTATTTTATCTATCTGTGGCATCAATCCATCTGTAAAAGCTGTAGTTGCTTTATTATCGTTGCAGGCAAGCAGGGTTAAACCCCCGCATCCACCGGAATAAATTGCCATAGCACCATCGGTCATGGTACCAGATTTTGAATCAAAGATAAGATGACCACTTAAAGGAACCATTACAGAAAACCATACATCACCTCCAGCAAGTGCTACACAGCCAGGTGCAGGTGGTCCTACCGAAATCGTTGAGTTAATATTATCATAAAATGTATATATGCCAGTGGTAGTGGGTGTTATAGGAATAGCACCTGAGCAATCATCATTGGTAGGTGGTGGTGGTGGAACTGGAGCTGATTTATTATTCCCAAAACCAGAAAAAGAAGTTATTAAAGTTATTAAAACAATAATAATTGGAAATAAAACTTTTTTTAGATGAAACTTAAATTTTCCCATAGTTTTAAATATAATATTTTTTTAATATTTACAATACTTGTAGGTGCTAACAAAATAGTTTTTAGCTATACTTTAGAACCTGTTTGATTTTGATTACAAAAATAACAAAAGATTTATAATTATGACAATGTTTTTTGTGGATTGGTTGCCTAAAAAACTAAAAAAATAAAAATAGCTAAATATTATTCAGGATTGATATTAAAAACTATAACTTTGCATATTGAAATTATTGAACGATGAAAAAAATAAGTTTTTTCTTATTTATTATGTTTTCCTTTTCTGTTTTTTTTTCTTGTAGTAAGGATCAAACGGGAACAATTCCATATGTTTATGTAAATTTTTATATACAACCAAATTCAACTTTGTACCAAAAATTAACTACAATAGGTGGTTGGGAATACATCACTGGTGGCTACAATGGAATTGTTGTATACAGAGCCAGTCAGGATGAGTTTGTCGCTTTCGACAGGGCTTGCCCCTATGATTATAAAAACGGATGCCGAATAGTAGTTGAAACCTCCTTTACAACAACGATTGATTCCTGTTGCGGTTCAAGATTTTTGTTGAACGATGGTTCTCCATTTAAAGGACCTGCTTCTGTTTCGTTGAAGCAGTACAAGACTTCTTATGATGGAAACAGCTTGCATGTCAGTAATTAGTGAGAGGTAGGAAAATTGCCTTGAATACTTTAAGAGCCAAACTAAAAAAGCCAGTGATCAACTGGCTTTTTTAGTATATAAACTTAATAAAATTAGTAACGGTAGTGTTCTGCTTTGTATGGACCGTCAGCTGAGATGCCAAGATATTCAGCTTGTTCTTTGGTTAAGCGGGTTAATTTAACACCAATTTGTTCGAGGTGTAAACGGGCAACTTCTTCGTCTAATGCTTTAGACAAACGGTAAACACCTACTTCAAATTTGTTTTTCCATAAATCGAGTTGAGCCAATGTCTGGTTGGTAAATGAATTACTCATAACAAAGGAGGGATGTCCGGTTGCACATCCTAAATTTACCAATCTTCCTTCTGCCAGCATAAAAATGGCATGTCCATCAGCATATACATATTTATCAACCTGAGGTTTGATATTTATTTTTTGAATCCCTTTCCATGCTTCTAATTTATCAACCTGAATTTCGTTGTCGAAATGGCCTATATTACAAACAATAGCTTGATCTTTCATTTTTGCCATGTGTTCGGCTGTAACAACATCTTTGTTTCCGGTAGTTGTAACAAAAATATTACCTTCTGTAACTGCATCGTCCATGGTATTTACTTCGAAACCTTCCATAGCAGCTTGCAATGCACAAATCGGGTCAATTTCGGTAACTATCACTCTTGCTCCATAACTTCTCATAGAGTGAGCACAACCTTTACCAACATCACCGTATCCCAACACTACTACAACTTTACCCGCAATCATAACATCAGTGGCACGTTTGATCCCATCAGCCAGAGACTCGCGGCATCCGTAAAGGTTGTCGAATTTTGATTTTGTAACAGAATCATTTACATTGATAGCTGGAATCAATAATTCTCCTTTCTCAAGCATTTGGTATAAGCGGTGAACACCTGTAGTGGTCTCTTCTGAAACACCTTTTAATTCGGCTACTACACGATGCCATTTTTTAGCATCTTCTTTCAATAAGGTTTTTATCGTATCCAAAACGATAGCTTCTTCTTTGTTTGAAGGAGTGTAATCAATTGTTTGAGGATCGTTTTCTGCAGCAAATCCTTTGTGGATTAGTAGAGTAGCATCTCCTCCGTCATCAACAATTAAGTGAGGCCCTTTTCCTTCAGGAAAAGAAAGCGCTTGGTTAGTACACCACCAATAATCTTCAAGTGTTTCGCCTTTCCAGGCAAAAACAGGGATACCGGCAGCAGCAATACCAGCCGCAGCGTGATCTTGTGTTGAGAAAATATTACAACTTGCCCAACGAACATCTGCACCTAATTCAACTAAAGTTTCAATTAATACTGCTGTTTGTATAGTCATGTGGAGTGAACCTGTAATTCTGGCACCTTTTAATGGTTTTTCTGCACCATATTTTTTGCGAAGCGACATTAAACCCGGCATTTCTTTTTCAGCAATTTCAATTTCTTTGCGTCCCCAATCTGCCAGCTTAATATCTGCAACTTTGTATTTTAAGTTATAATCAGTCATTGTTTTATTTATTTTAATTTTTTGCAAAATTAATTAATTATTAGATAATAGCAAAAGTAAATTTTTTACTTCTATACCTAATATTATACAATTCATTATTCCTTCACCAACTTCCTCACGCCTCTTTTGCCATTTGCAAATTTTATTTCTACGAAATAAATACCTTTTTCAAATTGAGATAAATTCATATAATTAAACTGTTTGGTAGTATTGCTATGATGAATTTCTTGCCCTAATAAATTTGTAATAGTTATCACATTGTTTTCGTTATTGTTATCATTTAGCTTAATGATAATTTCTCCGTTCGATGGATTAGGATAAAGCTTGAATTCAGTTTTTGTATTTTCTTCAATTCCAGTTGATAGGCTAATCCTAACATCATCAACAAAGGTTAACCATTGAAGTTGATTGCTATAAGAATAAAATCCAAAGAAATAATTAGCTGTTGCTGAAGGCGTGAAAGTTTTAGTATATTGAACGTAGTCTGGAAAACGCATAAATTCATTTTTGAAGAGATTCGTTCCAGCAATCATTGCGATTGAATCTGCCTCTGTTCCCATATATACTGCCAATTTCTCAAAAGTTGTATCATTAGTTGAAGTTTCGATGTAAATAGGTGCTTTGTACCAGAAACTAAAATCGTATGTAGTACCAGCTGATAAATGCACAGGAGGTGTGTAAAGCCAATCATTATTAGAACCTAACATACTAAACATAATATTCATTGCTTTTTGTCCGGTATGTGCATTGTTAGGGCTATTTGCGTTATTAACAATTACATCCCAATAAGAAGATTGCATTCCTCCATTTTGTACACTCCAGCCTAACGGACAATCAGGATTATTTGAAGTTGGAGATACACTTTCAAAACTTTCTGTCCAAGGTAAATTTATAATAGTTGGGTCAGCCATTGTTGTAAAATTCCATATCGGACAGTTTGAAGCATCGCCAGTAGCATTGTAAGGAGTTATTTTCCAAAAATAATTTGTGTTGAATAACAAAGAAGAAGTAATAGTATAAGAAGTTGTATTTCCTAAATCAACGTTATTTATTATATTTGAAGGTGGATTATTTGTTCCTAAGCTTAACCGATAGCCAGTAGGAGCTCCACCAGTAGAAGTCCATTTTAAAATAGGTTTTGCAATTACATTAATAGCATTGCTTAATGGAGCAACAATAGCCGCTGGATTTGGAATAGCAACTGCACTTCCTTGCCACGAAACATCATCTAACCATATACTTTGACTTGGTTTAAATTGTCCATGTTTAAAACCAATGTAAGGTTTTGTATTACTTGAACTAAATGCCAATGCGTATTGAGTCATAACGTCAGATAATGTTATAGTTCTAATAAGTGTGAATGAATTAGCATCATAAGGATTGTCCATTAAACCAATTATTAGTTTAACAGTGTCGATATTTCCTGCTGTTTTTGAAGCCCAAAACTTTAATGAATCGTTTGCAAAATTTGTAAGTCCAGGTGTAATAAGCATTAAAGGAGAAACAGTGTCAGTATTATTCCAAAATTTAATGACATTTGGCGTTGAATATGCATCATATGAAGAATTTTTTACAACAATGTCATTAATTGTTTGATATGGATCTTTACTTCTTAATTTATTCCAATGTGTTGGAATTGTATTAACAGTCACCGATTCAAATGTTTCAAAAAGATTAGGAAATAATGGTAAAACATTTCCCGATACTGAAATTAAATTATTACCTGTTCCATTATTATTAATCGTTAGATTGGAAGTGAAATCCCCTGCAGTAGTTGCTGTAAAAACAATAGTTGCAGTATCTGATGCACCAGGTAATATTGTAGCTGCATAACCACTACTAAAAGGAGCCGTTGCGGTAATTCCTGAAACTACCAGATTTGTTGTGCCAATATTTCCAATAGCCACTTTTAACTTAGTAATTCCGTTTACATAAAGTTCGTTGAAATTAAGAGCAGTTGCACTTAATGTCATATTAGCTCCTGAAGGAATTGCTTCAACTTTTATGTCATCCAAATAAGCATCTTTTAAACTTGTAGATGAACCTTTTTGATATCGCCATTGGAATTTTACATTATTGCCTACATAACTGTTTAAATTTTGAAATCGTTGAACATAAGCAGTCATTGAAGTTGAAGGTGCTAATGTATCGAGTATTGTCCAAGTATTGCCACCATTGGTAGATATTTCAAAAAATGTAGTATCGTTACCCGAAATTGAAGTGTTTTTCCACCAGTAAGAAATTCGATAATTTGCAGGAAGATTAAATCTTGGTGTTGTAAGTGATGATGATAAAGTTGTACCTGCCGAAGGACTTGCATAAGCTGCATTTGTACCAGTATGAACACTTGAAGTTGTATGCCATATTGCGTTAGCTCCAGTTGAAGTATAAGCCCAATCAGTAAACTGACCATACCAACCAGGGTAAAATACTGTAGAATCTTCAAATCCCTGATTGTAGGGAAAAGAGGCAATAATTAATTCTGTATTGAATTTCCATAATGGGGAATTTTCAGTTAAAGATGCATTTTTTGCAACCACTCTCCAAAAATATTTTGTTTTTGAATTTAATAAATTTGGAAGCGTATAATTATAAGTTCCAGTAGCAGTTATAGGTGCATTATTTACAACTTTGACTGATGCGTTCAAATTTAGTACATTCAAAGAATCTAAACCAAAATACAAATCATAAGAGGTTGTATTTACCCCTAAATTGAATGATAAAGCATTACTTGCAGAAGCTTTATCTTGATTGTCAGCTGGAACCGGTGTATTGGGTGTAGCTGGCCCCGAACTTGTATAATAAAAACGCATATTGGGCAACGTACTTGGATAAGGATTCAAATAACCGGATGTTGTAGGAAAACCAACATCACTTCCACTGTTTTTGTTATTATTAATAATTGAAGTAGTTGATGTAAATTGAGGTCCATAAGTACTCCCCCAGCGGTTCTCCCAATGTATTGATATATTATCGGTTCCATTGTATGAGAAATCAGTAATATCAATTTCGTTCCATCCGTTTACAAAAGATAAATTTCCATCGTAGACCAATGTATATGAATTATTTATCGGATCTTCATAGGCAGCTGAGCCATAGATAGAGCTAGAGGTGTGTTTTATATATATTTTTTGATTTGTAACTGATTTTGGTCCATTGGTACAGTTTAATCCAATTTTTGTAATTGTTTTTGAAGTTCCTAAAGCTGACTGTGGATAAATCAAAGCAGTCCAGCTGTAATTCCAGGACGAGTAAATTGGCTTGTCGTTATTAATTATGCCAGTCCCTACTTCAACATAACTCTGGGCATTAATTCCTGATAAAATACAGCAAAGTATTAATGTTGCTGTAATAGTTTTACTTAAAAAATTAAATTTTGATAACATGTTTTCTTATTTTTAATATTTGTTTTTCTTTTTATTTTGACGCAACAAAGCGCTGATTTTTTTAAGATGTTTTGCAAAAATCAGAAGAAATAAGAGAATGAACAACTTATAGGAGTTCGAATACATGAATTCAAACAGATTGTATGTATTGTCTCATGATATATTGATTAAATTTGAAACAGGATTAGAAGAGTAATTTCAAAAAATAAAGAATAATGAGTCAATTTTAAACTAGAGGTTTGAGTTATTATCAAATTTACTTTTATATATTTCGGGAAATTATTAGTGTTTTCATCATTTTACAGAATCATACTAAAAATTCTTCTAAATTTGGCAATTCAAATAAAATTATTTATGCCGAATCAAAAGAAAGCATATATATTTGCAGTTCTTGCAGTTATATGTTGGTCTACAGTAGCTACAGCCTTTAAAATTGCCTTAAAAAATTGTGATTTTCTTCAATTATTGTTCTTTTCGTCTCTGGTTTCCAGCATGGTTTTATTCTTAATATTGATTTTGCAGAGAAAATTATTTTTAATCAGCAATATGACGAGATCTTCTTTATTACTTTCGGTAATACTCGGCTTTCTGAATCCGTTTTTATATTATACCGTTTTGTTTAAAGCATATTCTGTACTTCCCGCACAGGAAGCTATGACACTTAATTATACCTGGCCCGTGATGCTGGCATTATTAGCGGTTCCTCTACTAAAACAAAAGTTAACACTCAAAAGCCTGTTGGCTGTATTAATTAGTTTTATTGGCATTTTCATTATCTCTACTAAAGGGAATCCAATGGAATTTAACTTTAGCAATGCATTAGGAGATGGATTGGCCATAGGAAGCTCGGTAATCTGGGCATTATTCTGGATCTATAATGTAAAAGATAAAAAAGATAATGTGGTAAAATTGTTTTTAAACTTTCTTTCGGGTTGCCTGTTTTCAGGCATTTTAATGTTGTTATTTTCTGATTTTTCAAAGATAAGTTTAAATGCCTTACCATCTGTTGTTTACATAGGTGTTTTTGAAATGAGTATTACCTTTGTCTTTTGGTTATCAGCATTAAAATATTCAGCAAGAACAGATAAAGTAAGTCAACTGATCTTTCTTTCTCCCTTTATATCATTGATTTTTATCCATTTTATTATTGGTGAAAATATTGTTATATCAACACTTATTGGGTTGGTATTCATTATATTAGGAATAATTATTCAGCAAAGCTCTTTATTATTCGTTAAAAGAAAGTAAAATCATTTATCTTTGTCCATATTTTCAAAATCATGAACATTTTCCAAACAATTAACGATAAAAGGGGTAAAGGCCAAAAACAATTTGCTGTTTTAATTGACCCAGATAAGCCAACAGAAAATGAACTTATTCGGATAGCAGAGATAGTTCAAACTACCCATGTGGATTATTTTTTTGTGGGTGGTAGTTTGCTTACCAACAATCATCTTGAAAATTGCATATTGACGCTAAAAAAACACAGTCCTGTTCCTATCGTCCTTTTTCCTGGAAATATGTTACAAATATCTAGACATGCAGATGCTATATTGCTACTTTCGTTGATTTCGGGTAGAAATGCTGAGATGTTAATTGGGAAACATGTTATTGCCGCAACTTATTTAAAAGAAAGCGGGCTTGAAATATTGCCAACCGGATATCTATTGATTGACAGTGGCAAACCCACCACTGTAACTTATATGAGCAATACCATCCCTATTCCTGCAGATAAAGCTGATATTGCAGCCTGCACTGCGATGGCCGGTGAAATGTTGGGCTTACGCTTAATTTACCTGGATGCCGGAAGTGGTGCCATGAATCCTATTTCTGCCAAAATGATTGAACAGGTTCGCAAAAATACGATTTCTCCTATTATAACCGGAGGAGGCATCAAAACAGCTGAAAAAGCAATTGAAAACTGTAAAGCAGGAGCGGATATTATTGTGGTAGGCAATGCAATTGAAAAATCATCCGCTCTGGTAAAAGAAATCGGTGATGCGGTAAGAGGATTTGGGAAATAATGAAGTAGTGACTTGGTAATTGATTTTCGATTAATATTGTCTAAAAAAAAGTAATGGGATTTACTGATAAAATATTAAGCGTTCTTATTGTTTATCAATCATTGATATTCATGATTTTATTCTTGTTTTTTTATTACCAAACAAGCAATAAACCATATAGAATACTGAGCATTTTCATGTTTTTTTCAACGCTATATTTTGGGTTTGGCTTATCTTACTATTATGCAAATTATTATTTACTTACTTATACTTACTACCTAAGCATACCTGTTGTGCTTTTGTTTTTTCCGATCTTTTATCTTTATATCCAATCATTAACGCATCGAAATTTCAGCTTTTCAAAGAAAGATTGGCTACATTTTATTCCTGCAATACTTATCCTAATTTTAAATCTACCCTACTTATTTCTTTCTTTCGAAAAAAAACTTTGGTTTGTTTCTGGAGGCTATAGTCTGATTACAGATGATTCTTTAATCATTTATTTAAGAATTATCAACCAATTGGGTGTTTTTGGAATTATGAATTTACAGTTATTGGTATATTTTGTCTTATCGGTATATTTCTACAAAAATTACAAACTTGAAATTGAAGATATATTTTCTTACAAAAAAAATATAGATCTCAAGTGGATAAAAGTGTTTATTATTTTCTTTTTATTTTTATTTGTCATGATTGACACCGTGCATTTTTTTAATATAAAAACCAACACCTTTCATCGGATATTATTCAATGCTGCAATGTTAATCTTCAACTTCTTTATTTTTGCATATGGCATGCATCAAAAAAATATTTATTCAAAATCCGAATTGCAAAAAATCAATAATTTCTCCTCTTTTTCTATCAATACGCATAATAATTCTGTCAATGAAAATAATACAGAAGTAAATGAATCATCAGTTTCTGCTATTGACAACAATGAAAATACTTCTTTCAAATATCAAAAATCCTCATTAACCGACCTTCAAAAGTCACATATTATTGAAAATCTGGAGAAATACATGAAAGGGAAACCTTATTATTACAGCAATTTAACGATAGACGAAGTTGCAGAAGCATTACAAACGAACTCAAAATATCTTTCACAAGTAATCAACGAAACCTATCAAAAAAACTTTTTTACATATATCAATCTGTTTCGTATCAATGATTCCATTGAGATGTTATTGTCAACCCAATTTCAGAATTATTCCATGGAAGGCATAGCCAATACGGTAGGTTTTAATTCAAAATCTTCATTCTATTCAGCATTTAAAAAATATACAGGATATACTCCAACTGCTTTTAAAAAGAAAGAAGCATCTTCTAGAATTTAAGGTAAAAATCTCTTGTTAAATCCTTAAATTCATTTGTATAAGACAAAACTTCATTAAGGATACAAAGAGTAGTTTCTTTCAAATCCCTTTTCTGTTTATTGAATTCCATTAATATACGATTGGGTGCCAGCCCTTTTTTTGGTTTTACCTCGGTTTGAAAATTACAATAAAGTCCATATTTTTTAGCACATTGTTTCAATTGAATACTCTCAGTGATGGGTAAAATTATACTGGCTTTTCCATGAGTAGTTAATAGCTTGGAAATACCTTCCATTAATGCTTCAAATGAAAGACTATCTGCATGCCTGGCAAGATTTCTGTTGACATGTTTGCTTTTAAGTGCATCCACAAAAAAAGGAGGATTACTGACGATAAGGTCATACATTTTGTTGCTTTTATTTGCAAAGTCCTGAAAATTAGTGTTATGAATCTTCATTTTTTCTTTCCATGGAGAAAGATCGAAATTTTCCTGGGCTTGTTCAGCAGCATTTTTATCAATTTCCACGGCATCAACGAAAGCATTGGTGCGTTGAGCGAGCATTAAAGCAATGATACCACATCCGCTTCCGATATCCAGCAAACGGTCTGTATTTTCAACATTACTCCAGGCACCCAGTAAAACAGCATCCGTTCCTATTTTCATTGCTGAGCGATCATCAGCAATATCAAATTGTTTGAAAATGAATACCTTATTCATTATTCTAAATACAAATCTATCAAGCCTTCGGGAGCCTGTATGCTGATTTTTTTATTCTTACGGTCAACTTCCAACACAATATCATCAGCAATAGGAATCAGAATTTCCTTGCCATTGTTATGTAGTATTTGCAAAATTGGTTGGGCCGGATGATCCATTATTTTTTCGATAATCCCTATGCTTTCTTTAATGTTGTCAATAACTTCAAATCCAATTACTTCGTGGAAATAAAATTTGTTTCCTTTTAACTTAGGCAGTCGTTGTAAGGGTAAATACAATTCTTTTTTAATTAGCAGTAAACTATCCTCTGCTTTAACATCTTGCAACTTTATATAAGCATTGTGATTATTCATACGCAAGGATTCAATTAAAAAAGGCACCAAACCCGATTCCAGTTCTATCAGGACGGAATCGAGATTTTCATAAAACGTTGGATCATCAACATCAAAATAACATACCAACTCTCCTTTATAACCAAATGGTTTGGTGATAATTCCCAGATAAAAACAATCTTCTTTCTTCATGATTAGTTATTGGTTATTAAGTTATTAGGGAATTAGGTTAATGTATTGAATCAAATTTAATTCGTAATTTTGATTGATTAACTGATGATTACTCCGCTTCCGATACAAATTTTTTCTTTTTCATCGTAGATTACACCAAATTGCCCTGCAGCTATACCTTGTATTTTTTCCTGTGAGCGAATACGGTAAATATCACCGATTTTTTCCAAACTACCTTTCGTAAATTCTGGGGTGTGACGTATTTTAAAATTCACATCTATCAATCCATTGAATTCGCCCCAGGGGTTTCCTGAAATAAAATCAAAGGCTCCCAGATTAATTGTTTTACCATATTGGGTTTCGGGGTCATAGCCGTTTGAAACATATACAATGTTCTGATCCACATCCTTTTGTATCACAAACCATGGACCTCCACTTAGGCCCAGACCTTTGCGCTGACCAATGGTATGAAACCAATATCCTTTATGTTTTCCAACAATTTTCCCTGTTTCCAGTTCAATAATTCTCCCTTCTTTTTCACCTAAATAGCGACGGATAAAATCGTTGTAATTGATTTTTCCGAGGAAACAAATACCCTGACTATCTTTGCGTTCGGCACTTGGAAGATTTTCCTTTTTGGCAATACTTCTCACTTCACTTTTGAGCAAATCACCTATCGGAAACATCAGTTTGGATACCTGGATGTAATTGATCTGGCCTAAGAAATAAGTCTGGTCTTTTATTTTATCCTTGGCAGTTGATAGATAAACAATATCATTCTTTTCGGTTGTGCTGGCATAATGTCCGGTTGCAATTTTATCAAAAGCATTGCCGTATTTTTCTTCGAAACTGCCAAATTTTATGAGTTTATTGCACATCATATCCGGATTGGGTGTTAGACCACGTTTAACCGACTGTATGGTGTAATCTACTACTTTTTCCCAGTAATCCTGCTGTAAAGATACAATTTCAAATTTGCAACCATATTTACGAGCAATATAGGATGTAATCTGAATATCTTCTTCCGATGGACAATCAATATAACCATGTTCGTCTTCCATACCTATTTTTATATAAAAAATGGTAGGATCGTAACCTTGTTCTTTCATTTGATAAACAGTTACTGAGCTATCCACTCCACCAGAAACCAATGCTGCTATGTTCATTTATTAAAATGCAAAAATATTTTGTACAAAGATAAGAAGGAAATATGAATTTTAAATGAAAGCAATGTTTTTCTATGATTTCATAGGTTTAAAAAAACAACATACTTAATTTGAATGCGATTTATTTCTATAACTGCACAAGCAACACTATTTTAACTCCGTTGCGTAGGACGTCTACACTTACCAATTGTCCTTTTTGCAACTGTTTGAGGCGGGCCATGTACTCGTAAACGTTTTTAACTGACTTGCCATCAATGGCCACAATAATATCACCTTTGAGCATTCCTGCCTTGGAAGCAGGGCCGTCTTTTCTTACCATATCGGCACGCAGACCTTTTTCTTCCTGGGTTGCAAAATCGGGCATAATTCCTAAGGTAACTTTTAAATCGCCTTTGTAACCGGCAGTAGATTTTGGACCAGATTCTTTAAAACTTAAGTTTTTGCCACGATTGATTAAATCGGAAAGCAATAGATAACTAAAATCCAGCACTTGTTTTTCGCCTTCATAATTGATACGATCAGCATCATCAAAAGGTGTATGGTAATCTTCATGAGCTCCGGTTGTTAAAAAGAAAACGGGAATATTTTCTCCATAAAAGGAGGAATGGTCGGAAGCACCATAACCTTCAGGTGAATATTTTAAGGGAATCTTGGTGTTTTTCTTCAATTCGTTTAATAAGTCTTCGCTTTCAATTGAAGTTCCTGTTCCACTGATAAGGATATAAGGATCTTCCAAACGCAGGCGGCCAATCATGTCCAGATTCACCATTGCTTTTACTTGTGAGGTTTTCACAGGTAAGTTTTTGACAAAATATTTAGAACCCAACAATCCCATTTCTTCGGCACTAAAGGCAATAAAAATTACAGAGCGTTTGAGATGGGACTTTTCGGAAGCTAGTTTTTGAGCAAGTTCAATCACCCCTGCAACTCCAGATGCATTATCATCGGCACCGTTATGAACAGCAACCGTATCGGGCATTCTTGAACCAGATCCGGCACCTCCGAAACCCAAATGATCGTAATGAGCTCCTACCACAATGTATTCGTTCTTCAGAACTGGATCATTGCCTTCAAGGACAGCAAACACATTTTCTGTCTGTTGTTTATTGACTTTAATATCTGTTTTTACCAGTAATTTTTCTGGTATCTGAAAACTGTTTGGTTTTTTAGTTTTGTTGATAGTTGTTTCCAATTTTTCAATGCTTCTGTTAGTATCATTGGCCAAGATCAGGTTTGCCATTTTTCGAGTGATATTTACAATAGGTAGATTAGAAACAGAAGGACTCTTATCGTAATTCAATACAGCCAACTCATCTGCTTTACTAATTTCAACCGGGCTTACAAATATTACACCAGCTGCTCCTTTGTCTGAAGCCAAAAGGGCTTTGTCTCTTTGTTCGGCAAATTCGTTGAAGCGACTATCAGCATTGCTTAATTCGGGATGGCCACGTAATATCATTACCCATTTACCACTCACGTCAATTCCTTTGTAATCGTCCCATTTCAAACTGTCTTTGTTTGCCGAAATTCCATAGCCTACAAATACAACTTTGGTAAAAAGAAATGCATTTTTTGAAAAGGCAAGAGGTGTAAAATCTTTTCCCAATTCTCCATATTGTCCGTTGAAAAAATATTTGTTTTCTTTTCCCAACGAAACACCTGTAACAATATCGAAACTTTGGAACCCATTGTTTTTAATCGTTTTCAATCCGGCCTTTTTAAATTGCGACTGAATATAACTGGCTGCAACAGCGATTTCTTTGCTACCCGGTTTTCTGCCCTTTAAAGAATCAGAAGCCAGAAAGCCAATAGTAGATTTGAGTTCGTTGACAGTTATTTCTGAATTAATTTGTTGCGCAAAAACTGCACATAAAATAAAAATTTGGCCGAAAATTAATAGAAAACGTTTGTTTCTCATGGTATTATATATTATTGTTTTAAAATATTAGGTTAAAATGGAGTTTTATGTATTGATGGAAGTTTCCTTTGTTATGCTATCGAATGAAGCATCTCATCCTATTTTTAAATCTTTATTTTATGAGATTCCACGCTATTGCTAGGAATGAAAAATGACTTACTATACATAATATGTAATCAAGGATTCCCTAATTTTTACCTAAATTCAAAATATTTTAGTAAAAATTAAATTTACATCAATCGGATTCCATTGTCTTCAATCATGATTCGTTTTTCGCGAAAAAGTTTGCCAATTGCTTTTTTAAATACCTTTTTACTAATCTGTAATTCGGCGTAAATTTCGTCTGGACTGCTGTTGTCGTTTAATTTGCAGTAACCCTCGTTTTGTTGTAACAAATCTAGAATTTTTTCTTCAGCAGATAAAACTTCTTTAAAACCAGGTTGTTGAAGGCTTACATCAATTTTCCCATCTTCTCTTACCTGTTTTACCCAGGCTCTCAATTTTTGACCACGTTCAACATCACAAAATAATTGATTTTTGAAAAGCATGCCCCAGTATTTCTGATTTACAATTACTTTGATGCCCAATTCAACAGCTTCGCAAACCAGAATTTCCACTTCATCATTGGGTTGGATTGTAATTTCGTTATCCCGTAAAAATTTATTAATATGCTGGGTAGCAACAATCCTATCGCTGTTTTCGTCTAAATAAAGCCTGACTAAATAAGATTTTCCTACTTCCATGCTTTCATTTTGCTCACGAAAAGGAACCAATAGATCTTTCATCAAACCCCAATCGAGGAAAGCACCAAAATTTGTTTGTGACTTCACTTTTAAATAAGCATATTCACCTACAATAGCAAAAGGGATTTCTGTGGTTGCAATAATTTTATCTTCAGAATCACGGTAAATAAATACATTTACTGTATCTCCCACATCAACACCTTCAGGAATATACTTAGTTGGCAGTAAGATACTTGCTGTTTCATCTCCTGTCAATAAGTAAGCTCCCTGTTGAATTATTTTTTCAATTTCAAGTGTTGTGTATTTCCCAATCTCTATCATAAGTATTTATTTTTTTTGCAAAGTTAAACATAAAAATAGATTCCTTACATGCTCAATGGCTTGATTTTAATTAAATAATATATGTTTTCATTTGCATCTTAAACTATGTCTAGGAATTTCTTTATCCTTTTATTATCTTTGTTAGCTTGTAAATGATACATAAAATGAATTTTTTAAAACTTACATTGAATGAGATAGAGAAAAAAACGCTGCGTTTGCATGTGTGGTATTCTTTAATTGAAGGTTTTATTGTCGGTATTCTGGCTTTAAATGAATTTGTTTTTATCAAGAGCCTAAAAGGCAATAATTATCAATTAGGATTATTGTTTCAGTTTAGTGTAATATTGTATGTTTTTCTGATTTTCCTGAACGAAATCCTTAAAAGGGTGAAAGACAAAAAAAAACTATTGCGTTATACAGCTTTAGTCACCCGCTTACCATTGATACTCCTCATCTTTTTTCCAAGAACCAGTCAGGGAATTGCAGCTGAACCTATATTTCATATACTTTTTTTAGCCATTTTTTTTGTCTATTATGCAGGGATGCCAATTATTTACCCTAACATTAATTATTTTTTAAAAAATGCATATCGGAATGAACATTTTGGTCGACTTTATGGTTATGCTACTGCATTAAATAAGGTTGTTATGCTGATAGTTACTTTGTTATACGGAATATTGCTGGATGTAGATAATTTTGCATTTACCTATATATTCCCTTTTGTAGCTGTAATGGGTGTTCTTTCAGTGTATTTACTTTCGATGATTGAATTTAAAGAAGAACATTCGCTTATTCTTATTAAAGAAAGTTTTTTTCAATCGGTAAAAAAATCTTTTTCAAATATGCTGTCCATATTAAAAAACAACAAACCGTATCTACATTTTGAAGCCGGATTCATGATTTATGGATTTGCCTTTATGATTTCGGTAACTGTAATAACGATTTATTTTGATAAAGCTCTGCATTTAAATTACTCGAGTGTTGCTTTTTATAAAAATATTTATAATATCATAGCCATCGCATTGTTACCATTCTTTAGTAAATTAATAGATAAAATTGATCCTCGAAAATTTGCCATTATTACTTTTGCATCAATACTCTTGTTTATATTGTCATTGTCTCTTACTGATTTTTTTCCTCAGCACATTGAAGTATTTGGTATAAAATTATACTACACAATGATCCCTTATCTGATTTTTCAGAGTATCTTTGCAGCTACAATGTCACTGTTGTGGAGCATAGGTTCTGCATATTTTTGTCGTAGTAGCGAAGCTGGCGATTATCAGTCAGTACATCTATCGTTAACTGGTTTACGAGCTGTATTTGCACCCACCTCGGGTGTAATAATTTATGAATTATTTGGGTTTTTTGTTACTTTTATGCTGGCAGTCGGAGCTTTGTTAATTGCTATAAGTCTGATGTTTTGGTCGTATCGAAAAGATAAAGTCGTGATTCCTTTACGGATTGTATAAATTTCTTCCATGTAATAAACAATATACATAAAAACGAGGTTATTATAAGTAAAAGTATTAATTACTTAAATTAAAAAAAATATGAAATGTCTATCCCGTAGCATCAAGGGAACAAAAGATATAATTATATCATCGACCAACCTTTCTTGCCAATTTTTTTTTGGTAGGTATGAATTCTGGCATGTGACCAATTTTAAAATTAAAAATCAAAACACATGAAAAACGAAGTCTATCATACGATCTTTATTTGTAACAGTCAATTGATGGAAAAAAATGCCATTGACTTGATTCGTTATTACGATGGTACAGTCGTATATGAAGTAATCAGAGTAATTGATGGTATTCCTTTGTTTATGGAAGATCACCTGTTACGATTACATAATTCAGCTAACCTTGCGGGCTTTTACATTGCAATGAGTGATTCTGAAATTATCAACTCAATTAAACAACTAACTATTGAAAATCAAGTTTTTAATGGAAATATTAAACTATTATTTCAATATAAAGAACATCAGCCATTGCAATTTTTCTGTTTTTTTATTCATCATTACTACCCTAGCGAATTACAATATAAAAATGGAGTTAAAGTAATGTTATATGAAGCTGAACGTAAAAATCCCAATGCCAAATTATCTCATAACGAATTACATCAAGCTACAGAAAATGAAATTTTTAATAAAAAAATTTATGAAGTTTTGTATGTAAATAAAAACGCTTGGATTACAGAAGGGAGTAAATCAAATGTGTTTTTTATAAAAGGAGATATATTATATACAGCTCCAAAGAAATTTATTTTGCCTGGTATAACACGTAAATTTGTATTAAAATTAGCAAATTTAGCTGGTATCGAAGTTGTTGAAGAATGTATTCATCAAAAAAATATCGACCAATATGATGCAGCTTTTATTTCAGGAACCTCTCCTAAAATATTACCTATTTCTTTTATTGAGAATATAAAATACAACGTGAATCATCCTTTGATGGAAAAGTTAATAAAAGATTATAACGAAGAAATTGACAATTATATCTATCAAAATTCTTAGTGCTTTTAATTATAAAAATAGTCTTGGGGTACAGGGTGCGTAAGTAATCCTGTGATAGGGTGAGCATCCGTATTCTGAAATTGCTTTTTTGTGAAGTTTAGTAGGGTAGGCTTTGTTGTTTTTCCATCCATATGCAGGGTATTCTTTGTCTAAATCTTGCATAAAATCATCGCGATACGATTTTGCTAACACCGATGCAGCAGCAATTGACATATAAATACCATCGCCTTCCACAAAACATTGATGAGGAATATTTATAGTGTTTACAAAACGATTACCATCTATCAAAAGAAATTCAGGCTGGATATTTAGTTGCATCACTGCAAGTTGCATGGCTTTAAAAGAAGCATTGAGAATATTAATCCGGTCTATTTCGTGATTGTCAACACTGGCAACTGCAAAAGCCAAAGCTTCACTTTCAATAATGGGTCTTAATATTTCCCTTTGTTTTAAAGTCAGCTTTTTTGAATCATTCAACATTTCGTTTCGAAAATCTTTAGGGAGAATAACAGCAGCTGCAAAAACAGGTCCTGCTAGGCATCCTCTGCCTGCTTCGTCGCAGCCTGCCTCTAGCAAATTAGGAGTGAAGTATGGCTGCAGCATTTTATTTATGCAAGATTATTAATGATGGTATCGAAAATCAATTTTCCATCAGTATTTCCCAATATTGAATCTGCAGCTCTTTCAGGATGTGGCATCATTCCAAATACATTACGCCCTTCATTGCAAATACCTGCAATATTGAGTGTTGAACCATTTGGATTGGCTTCAACTGTTACTTTTCCTTCAGCATCGCAATAACTGAATAAAATCTGATGGTTGGATTGCAAATGCTTAATGGTCTCATGATCGGCATAATAACGACCTTCACCATGTGCAATCGGAATTTTGAGGGCTTGATTCATAGTAAGATCCTTCGTAATAACTGATTTGCTTTCGTTGGGTAGGATAAACGTATTTTTGCAAATGAACTGATGATTTTTATTGGCTGTAAGTGTACCCGGTAATAATTTGGCTTCAACCAGTATTTGAAATCCGTTGCAGATTCCCATTACATAACCTCCATTATTGGCAAATTCAATTACCTTTTCCATAATGGGCGAAAAACGTGCAATAGCACCACTCCTTAAGTAATCACCATATGAAAATCCACCTGGCAAAACAATAAAATCACAACCTTGCAAATCGGTATTTTTATGCCAGAGTTCAACAACTTCCTGTTTCATGATTTTTTTCAATACATATATCATATCGTGGTCGCAATTGGAACCAGGGAAAATAACAACACCAAATTTCATATTGAATGATTTTAAATTTTCAACAAAAGTAGCAATTTATTAAAAAGCTAAACGTAAAAATTCTGTTTATTTTTTATTTGAATAAAACTGTAAATATACTTAAGTAATAAAGCTGCTTTTTTGAAGAAAGGCAGCTTTTTAGTATAAATTTATTCAGTAAATGGCTCTTATTTAATAACAGTTTTAACTTCTTCCAAGCTAAGACTGGGTGGAAAAATGTTTTTTTTAAGTTTCTCAACTACCAATTCTGCTGTTTTAATAGCCTCTTCTTTGCTTCTAAATGCAATATTTCCATCAATTGCAGGAATATTGGGTTGATGGATAGTAATCTTTTCATTTTTGTAAATATCATAACTCCAGCCTGATGAGTCCACTTTATTCAGCTTTATCATATAAACATCTTCATTTACCGAAGTTAACTTATGACCAGCTTGATTACATGAATTCAGGATTATTGTTGAAATGCAAAAAAATCCCAAAATGATAAGGAAGCTTCTCTTCATTTATTAAAAAATAATAAATTTATCAGATTTCATTTTCCCATTATTGTCAAGTCTAAAAATGTAACATCCTTTGGAAAGATGACTGATATTGATGGTTTGAGTAGAATTTTTTATTTTCTCATTGATAAGTAATTGTCCTGTAATATTATAAATTTTAAAGGAAGCAGCTTGAAACATTGATTTCATTTCAAGTAGAATTTTTTTATTCGTAATGTCAATACGTATAATTCCCAAATCAGCTGAAGTTGTTTCTTTGATAGAAGTTGTAGCTGGAGTATATTCCCAAATGTCATTCAGGTAGGAGCCTGATAAAGTGGCACCAAATCCAATATATCCTTTATTCCCTATGCTAAAACCAATTCCACCACTTCTACCGTTAAGACCAAGTGAAGCAATGCTAGTCCAAGTATTTGATAGAGGGTCGAATCTCCATAAACTATTGTTGTAAAGTGAATTATTGTTAACACCAGTGCCTACATACGCAAAGTTGGCAATTGCAAAGTATGAAGCACCTCCTCTACTATCGGGGAAATTTGCTTTCTGTGTCCATGAATCATTAATGGGATCGTATTCATAAAAGTCGTTTACATAATGTCCGTTTCCGTTATCAGTGCCTAATCCTGCATAACCTTTATTATTTATGCTTAATCCAGCTCCATGCAATCTGCCAACTAAACTGTTGTAGCTAATTTTTTGCATCCAGCTATCTGTTGCAGGGTTGTATTCCCAGAAATCGGTTAAAAAAGGAGCATAATTTATACTTCCCATTCCAATATAAGCTTTGTTGCCTATTGAAAAAGAAAATGCACCATAACGGGCAGTTCCAGGGAAATTGTTTTTTTGTGTCCAGGAGTTTGTTAATGGGCTGTAAGACCATACATCATTTTTGCATTGTCCGTTAAACCCTAAACATACATAAGCAATTGTATCAATTGTAAATGCAGAAGGCGTATATCTTACTCCACCTGCGAAATTCGCTTTTTGTGTCCAGCTGCAGTCTTCATTTAATTCCCAAAAATCACTTGCATATGTTGCCGAAGCTATTTGCCCACATCCAATATAGCCCTTAGTACCTATAGAAAAAGCAAACGCCGCTATTCTCCCATTCCCGGGTAAACTACTTTTTTGCAGCCAGTTTCCCTGGCTAAATAACAGAGTGCTTACTAAGAATAAGCATGTAAACAGTATATTTTTGATCATGGTTTTAATACTTTTGAATGGATGGAATTTAAAATTCGTTTGTAATCTTTCAGCAAAATTATATATTTTTAATAATTATTGCCATTTATTGTTAAAAAAAAAGAAATAAATTTTATATAATTTCTGGGATTCTCATTAGGTTTTATTTGTTATAGCAAGAACATTTTAATTCTGACAGTTCATGCCTTACAATATATCTTTTTGAGAAGCTTATATGTTTTTTAATATTTCCCCACATATAAAATCAGCAGCTTTTCCATCCCCAAATACTGGTGGGAAAAAAGTGAATTTTTTTGATAAAAGGAAACTGGCTGCCTCAACTATCTTCGTTTCGTCAGCATCTGCAATTATGGAACTTCCATGTTTGGTAAGTTCTACCCATTCTGTCTGTGGACGTAAAATGATACAGGGCTTCTGGAGAAAATAGGCTTCTTTCTGAACACCACCCGAATCGGTAACTACCAAAACAGCATTTTGTTCTAAGGCAATCATATCAAGGAAAGATACTGGTTCTATTATTTTAATGCGAACATTCAATATCAAACGTTGATAAATAATTGGGTTGAGGTTTTCTTTCAGAATTTTAGCTGTACGAGGATGTAAAGGGATTACAAAATCAATTTGCTGAGTATCGGCTATCCTTAGCAATGCATTAAATATTGACGACAATCGTTCAGTATCATCTGTGTTGTTGTCGCGATGAATGGTGGCCAAAGCGTAAGCTTTCTGTGTAAGATCGTTTTGTTGAAGAATCTCACTTCTTTTGGAAGCAATAGCTGAAAAGAAAAGGGTGTTATCGAACATGATATCACCACAATGGTAGATGCTAGGATGATCTGCAGAAAATGGTGGAAGCTGATTTGCTACAAACCCTTCTTTTATTAAATTCTGCAAACCGGTTTGAGTAGGAGCGAAAAGCAAAGTAGAACAATGATCGCAAAGGATACGGTTTATTTCTTCTGGCATTGATTTGTTGTAAGAGCGCAAACCTGCTTCGATATGAATGATTTTACAATGTAGTTTTGAAGCTGCAATGGCTCCGGCAAGTGTAGAATTGGTGTCTCCATATACAATCATTGCATCAGGGTTTTCTTTAACAATAATTTCTTCTATGCCTTTGATCATTTCTGCAGTTTGAATACCATGCCTGCCAGAACCTACATTGAGGTTATAATCGGGTTGAGGAATCTGTAATTCGTTGAAAAAAACTTCCGACATATTGGCATCGTAATGCTGACCAGTATGTACGATGATTTCATGAATGCTATCCTGATATTGGTTTCGGATTGCACGGCTAATAGCAGAAGCTTTAATAATTTGAGGCCGGGCACCTATAATCGTAAGTATTTTTAGTTTTTTCTGCATTTCTTATAGAAAATTTAATTCATTTATTTTTTTTCCATCTTTTTTTGCTTTGGATATACTGGCATTTAATTCAAATCCGATTAAAAGGATAATTGCATTAAAATAGATCCACATCAAGATGATAATCAAGGTTCCGATAGATCCGTAAAGTGCATTGTATTTAGAGAAATTAGCTACATAATATTTAAAACCCAATGTAGATACTAAGGTTAGAAATGTTGCCAATGTTGAGCCTGCAGAGATGAACCTGAAAGTTTTCTTTTTTGCTGGGGCATAATAATATAAAAAAGATACGCCAAAAAATAACATCGCCAGCAGAACAATCCAACGACTTACAAATAACAAATATATTGTAAGTTGGCCTTTTAAAATACCATAATCAACCAGGTAATTTAATACAACTGATCCAATAGTTATGAGTGAAATTGAAATTACAAGCAATATGGATAAAATGATTACTAAAAAAATTGAAATAAACCTTTGTTTAATCCACGAACGTGTTTCAAGCGTATGATAAGTATGGTTAAATGCATCCATGATTGCACTTATTCCATTTGTTGCAAAGTATAAGGTCATTATAAAACCAATAGAAAGTAATCCACTTCTTTTGTTGGTAATGATATCACTAATAGTTGATTTAACCGTTTCAAATGCATTGGAAGGTAAAAAACTCTGCAAAATTTCAAAAAGGGTGGATTGGAAATTGCTTATCGGGAAATAAGGGATCAATGTAAAAAAGAAAATAATGGCTGGAAATAGTGCAAGAAAAAAATTAAAAGATAAAGAAGAAGCCCGTTGTGTAATGGATCCTTTAAGCATACCTTTGAAGAAAAATACGGAAACGTCATAAAATGGCATACCATCAAAGCCTGGCAATACCAATCGTTTTGAGAAACTATTGATAAGAGATACCGGTTTCCAATGAATGAATTTCTGATATATTTCATCTAAAACGTAGAGAGAGAATTTATTCATTTATTTTACTTATACTGCAAAAACAAAACAATTTTAATTCGTTTCGTTGTATGCATTTAATCATTATTTTAGTTTTTTCTTTTATATGTAATTTAATTACAAATTTCATACATCGACTACGCTGAGTATTCGAGGAGAACAACTTTTAATTTAATATGCTTTTAAGCTTAAATCAAGACTTCGGATATGATGAGTCAGAGAACCAACAGAGATGTAATCAACACCGCATTCGGCATATTTACGCAAGCTTGTTTCGGTTATTCCTCCGGAAGCTTCGGTTTCAAATCGTCCATCAATCATTTCAACAGCCTGTTTTAAATCGTGAACCGAGAAATTATCAAGCATAATTCGTTGTATGCCACCAATGGACAAGACTTCATTCAATTCATCAAAATTACGGACTTCGATTTCGATTTTTAAATCTTTATTTTTTAATTTCAGGTAAGTTTTTACATTGCTGATAGCTTGCTTAATACCTCCCGAAAAGTCTACATGATTATCTTTTATCATGATCATGTCGTATAAACCAAATCTGTGATTTTCGCCACCTCCAATTTTAACAGCCAGTTTCTCAATATAACGAAGATTGGGGGTTGTTTTACGCGTATCGAGCAATTTTGTATTTAATCCCTCTAGCATCTTAACCATATTGTTCGTTTTTGTGGCAATACCACTCATACGTTGCAAAAAATTCAATGCCAGGCGTTCTGAAGACAGAATGGAAACAGGGTTACCTTCCACTGTAAAAACAATATCACCGGGTTTTACTACATCCCCGTCTTTTAGAAGCTGATTGAATACAACAGTTGGATCAAGTTTTTCAAAAACCTTACGGGCGATTTCAATACCGGCAATGATGCCATCTTCTTTTACCAATAATTTTGCTTTCCTGTAAGAACCGACAGGAATGCAGGCAAGTGAAGTATGATCTCCATCTCCAAGATCTTCTAGAAGTGCATTTTCAATAATTTCATCAAGGTTCATCTTTTTTTGTGTATTGTATTTTCAGGTTATTGATATAATGGTCTTTGTGAAGTACATGGCTGTAACTTCTTTAAAAGAATATATTAGCAAAGCTTATGCTGGAAAGTCAAATAAATGCATGATAAGTTCATTGGGTAATGCCTGAGGGCCAGATTCGTAATTTTTTTATTGCTTGTCGTTATCAAATTGAAGTTGCTGGATATAGTTTTTACCGGAAATGCTTTTAATTAAAAAATAAGTTCTGAAGTTACCTTTATTGGTAAGCAAGGTGCCTATAGCATAATTGCTACCATCGGCAGATGTTCCCTGATGTTTAATTTCGAATGATTTTGGTGTGTTTTTTGCAAAAAAGTCTTTAACAATCTGTTCCGCCTGAGCTTTGCTAAAGCTTCCTTCTTTTCCGGGAACGGTTAAATCAATACTCGAATTAAAATAAACGGCCAGTTCAGATGCATTTCCTTTACGAATGGCATCTGCAACATTTTTTGTAATATCTGCCAGTGCATTTTCAGGCAAGAGGTGAATGTATGTAAAACCTGATGCAATTACAAAAGTTAAAAAGATCGCAATTTTTTTCATGTGTTATTAATTTTAATTATTTATTGGTCACATGGAATAAGCCATATAATATCATTCTCGGTTTGTTTGAATATTATTCTTATGGCTATTTCATTGGTTTGTATTTTATTAAATTACTGAAATAGTTATTGTTATAACATTTAAGTTAATAAATTGTATTCAAGTTTCGCCAATGGAATGTCCATGATATATTCATCCATAGTTGGTCCCGATTAATCGGGATGGACATTTCATGTGTAATTATTTATATAATTCAACAACAAAAAAGCAGCCAAATTCAATTATTTTGCTTTTTTAAAATGATTAATGCAAATTTACATTATTTTTGGATTGAAAAGTATTTTTTATTTTATTTCATTAAACACTTGTTTATGAATATTTTGCTATTGATGGTTGGTAAAACGGAAGATGATTATTTAAAAGAAGGGATCATGATTTTCGAAAAAAGGTTGAAACACTACCTGAATTATCAGACGATTGTAATCCCTTCTTTGAAAAATACCAAAAATTTTTCTGCTGAAGATTTTAAAAATAAAGAAGGTGAGGAGATCATAAAACAGAGCGTTAATGCTGATTTTCTGATTCTTCTCGACGAAAAAGGGAAATCCTTTCGATCGATAGAATTTGCCGCCTTTTTACAGAAACAAATGAACACTGGGATTAAAACTTTAATGTTTGTAGTTGGAGGTGCCTATGGTTTCAGTGATAAAGTTTACGAAAAAGCGGATTTAAAAATATCGTTGTCGGAAATGACTTTTTCTCATCAAATGATTCGCCTCTTGTTTAGCGAACAACTTTACCGTGCTTTGAGCATTCTTAAAAATGAAGCTTACCACAACGAATAATAAATCAGTAGTATGCATACAGAATTTAAACAAGGATTTTTTATTAAATTTTTCATCTTCCCCTTATTTATGGTCTGGTTGACAGGCTTGCTGTTTTTATATGCAAAGGGATATAACCAGAGTTTTTTACTACTTAACAGCTATCATTTACCTTGGCTCGATTTCCCCATGTTGCTCATAACCATGTTAGGAGATGCAGGGTTTATGACAGTGCTCATGATTTTTGTTTTCATCAGAAAACAACCCTATCAACTGATTATGCTGCTCATTGTTATCATATTGTCTGGTATTTTAGCTCAAATTTTTAAAAACTTTTTCTTTGAGAACTGGCAACGTCCTCCATATTTATTTAAAGATCAAGTACATACAGTTGGAAGCTATTTGTTGTACCATCATTCATTTCCCAGTGGACACAGTTCTACTGTAGCGGCTGTTTTTACGATGCTTGCTTATTTTCGAAAAGAACATAAAACCGAAATTTTTTTCTATGCGATTATTTGTCCATTTATTGCTTATACACGGGTTTATCTTGGGGTTCATTTCTTAGGAGATACATTGGCCGGAATAATACTAGGATGTGCTACTTCTGTCTTAATTTTATTTTTAATTAAACCTTTCAAATTAAACCTAAGACCCAGATTTGTTCTGACGCTGAGGATAGTCGCAATAATAGCTGCTACTATTATTTTAACTGTTTTTTTTATAAAATATCTTTAAAATAATAAATGAGCTATGCCATAGTATGAATGAATAAAATGTTGATAAGTTTTTGAAAATTAATTTGATTTAAATTTTTAAAAATCTTGTTTGCTGTTTATATTTGTATTTTAAAAAAGCTGAAACATAACGATACTATCCAGAATTACGACACTAAATTAAGATAAATTACTCAATTAATTTTTTTTACATGATTCGAATTTTTAAGGTATTTTTCTTATATCTACCAGTTTTTCTATTATATTCCTGTGAACCCATTGCTACAGGTTTTGAAGATATTGAAAATGCACAGTATTATTCGGCAGAAAATATCAAATTTGTCCCTGATACTTTTACCAAACTTCGGATAATGACCTGGAACATCCGTTTTGGTGCTGGCAGGATACCCTGGTTTGGAGATGCATGCGGAAACAGGGTTATTTTATCAGAAAATGAGATTTACACCTCTTTGCAAGCGATTGCAAACAAGATAAATTTACTGAAACCTGACGTATTGTTATTACAGGAAGTAGATTTAAAATCTAAACGATCGGCTTATATTAATCAGTTGCAATGGTTGTTAGATCATACCTATTTCAATTACGCGGTTGCAGCCTATCAATGGAAAGCTCAATTTATCCCAAGTGATGGTTTGGGACGTTTGGAAGAATCCAATGCCATACTCTCGCGTTGGCGACTGAGTGATGCTCACCGTATACAACTAGAATTGAGAAAAGATCAGGATGCATTGACCAGGCTTTTTTATGAGCGGTGTTGCATGCTCAACTGCAAGGTTGAGTTGCCACATAATACTAATTTCTATGCAGTTAATATTCATGCTTCAGCTTTTGCAACCGACGATACTAAATATAAGCATATTCTTCAATTTCAAAATGAGCTGGACAGAATCAATGACATGGGTTGTATTTTTGTTGCCGGTGGCGACCTTAATACATTGCCACCTTATTCCGACACATGCGATTATTGTATACAAGATAAATGTCCCGACGAAAGCTTTCATACCGGAAGTGGTGGAGGTCCGCATAAAGATGGAAGCAATTATACAGCTGAAGCAAATTGGTTGACACCTCTGTATTTAAAATATAAATCGGCTGTACCAACAGCTATTTATGTGCTCAATCCATCTAATTATTATACTCATACCATCAGACCAACACATTTCTGGGATCGTACGCTTGACTACTTATTTACGAATAAAAATTGGGTAGATCAATCAGTTAAAATACATCAAGAAGCTACGATAGAATCTGATCATGCACCTATAAGCGTTTATATAAACCTGTCAAAATAACCGAAAGTTATCATGAAACGATATCTGCTATTCCTATTCCTAAGCTTTATTTTTATTAACCTGAAAGCGCAGGATAGTGTTATGTTCAACTATTGGACAGGAGGGACTGCTTTTGTATTACCCAAACACAGATTTGAATTGAGCATCTTAGATGAAAGCCATTACGGCTTGTCTGATCGTTTTGAAATTTCGTCTCACCTCATAAAAAGTTTGCTGATGCCTAATCTTAAAATTAAAATAAGTTGGGGTAGCTATAATGGGTTTTATTTTGCAAGTAAACATGGATTGTTTTATCCTTCTCCTTTTATGAGAACGGTTGCAAGAGAGGGGATAGGCGGTTTGATTTCACCTGAGTTCAACATTCCTGAGATGGTTTCAATAAACAATCAAATTATTGTTAGCTGTTCTCCATTGAAAAATACAATTTTATCTGCTTATACAGGATTTAATTTTGCGCTAAAATCAGGAGAATTAGATGAACGAACCACCATTGATCTTCCTTATATTTACCCAAGACTGGCTGTTTTTTACAATCGGCCCGAAATAGTTGCCGGCTTAGATTTCAGAGGGAATTTTACCCGATGTTTCGGATTGAAATATAATATAGATAACTTCCTGTTTCTTAATACTTCCGAAAATTATTTTTTGGAAAATACCCTTGTATTGACTTATACTTCTAAGAAACAAAAGACAAGGATTGAACTTGGGTCTAAACTGTCTTATGGTAAATACCTTTGGGGTGAACAATGGCATTTATTGCCTATGCTTTCATTTGCTTTTAAATTGTAAATGATGGCTTAATTTATTTTATTTAGTTCTACTTTATTATATTAATAGAAATTGATAGTTTAGCATAATTTTCGACCCTTCGGGGTCGGATATGTATTGATTTATTCATTTTCTATTAAGATTTGAACCTGTTGAGTTCAGAATTTTATGCGAATTTAAATTTAGTAAATTAGAATTGCCATTCTAATAAACAAGCTGAAGCTTATTCATTTTCCTTCAATGCATCCCAACCCTGGGCATTCAATGGGAGTGATGTACCTGATAAGGTAATAAGATTAGCTCCGCTGTTTTTATGGGTAATATGTCCGATGATTTGAATATCTTCAAGTTTCTTTACTATTTCAAAATCAGATTGTTCAATGGTGAACAATATTTCATAATCTTCACCTCCACTCAAGGCAGCGATGGTTGGAATAATTTTAAATTCATCGGCGAGGCTTATTGTAGTAGGATCAATAGGGATTTTTTCTTCGTACAGATTACAACCTGTATCAGATTGTTTGCAAATATGCAGAATCTCAGAGGCCAGTCCATCAGAAATATCTATCATTGCTGTAGGCTTAATATTGTTTGCTTTCAGAAGCTGAATAATATCTATCCTGGCTTCAGGTTTTAACTGACGTTGCAATATATAATCATTGCCTTCCAATTCTGGCTGAGCAGAAGGATTGGCTTTGTAAACTTCTTTTTCACGTTCAAGCAAAAGCAAGCCCATATAGGCAGCGCCCAGATTGCCACTGACACATAATAAATTTCCTTCTTTAGCTCCACTACGGTATGCAATATCTTCTCCTGCTGCTTCCCCAATAATGCTCATCGAAATCAATAAACCAGATGTACTTGAAGTAGTATCTCCACCCACCAGATCAACATTGTACTTATCGCAGGCCAGTTTAATGCCATCGTACAATTCATCCAGCGCCTCAACAGAAAAGCGATTCGAAACAGCGATACCGACTAATAATTGCTTTGGGGTGCCATTCATGGCTACGATGTCAGAAAAATTAACAACGGCTGCTTTGTAACCCAAATGTTTCAATGGCATATAAGACAAGTCAAAATGCACACCTTCTACCAATAAATCAGTAGAAACCAAAGTGTTTGCATGGGTATTGCCGATAACTGCAGCATCATCACCCACAGCTTTCAGGGTAGTTGCGTTTTTTATGATTAAATCCTTGCATAAATGGTCAATTAAACCAAATTCACCCAATTCCCCAAGTTCTGTTCTTTTTTTTGTCCTGTCTTCAAACATATGCTGTTCTGCTTAATATAATTATTTTGCTGCAAAATTATCAAAGTTTTCAATATAAATTGAGTTTTTAATTTATCATTTTATCAGAGTTTGGATACAGTTTTTTTGAAAATATATAATAAAGTCAATTCAGAAAATTTCACTCCTCATCTCCCAAAATCCAAATCCCTATTCTTTCATCCCAAAACTTTTCAAGTTAAGTTTTGTTTATTTAAGCAAAAACTATTTATTTTATTGTAAAACACTACAAAATTTATACTTTTGCAATATTGTTATTTGTATTGAATCTAAATTAAAACGATCATAATCATTCATGTCAAACGAAAAGAATCAAATTCTTAAAGAAGTAACCAATAGCGAGTACAAATGGGGATTTGTAACGGATATAGAAATGGATACTTCAGTAAAAGGACTTACTGAAGATACAGTACGCTTTATTTCAGCCAAAAAAAGCGAACCCGAATTCTTATTGGAATACCGCTTAAAAGCTTTTGCAAAATGGCAACAGATGAAGCAACCCCAATGGGCTCATCTGAAGATACCTCTTATTAATTATCAGAATATCATATATTATGCAGCTCCTAAGAAAAATAAGGAAATAGCGAGTTTAGATGAGGTAGATCCCGCCTTGCTCGAAACCTTTAAAAAATTAGGTATCTCTTTGGATGAACAGAAAAAATTATCGGGTGTGGCTGTAGATGCTGTGATTGATAGCGTTTCGGTTAAAACTACATTTACTGAAGTATTGTCTAAACAAGGCATTATTTTTTGTTCCTTTAGCGATGCCGTTCAAAACCATCCCGATTTGGTGAAACAATACATGGGTTCGGTAGTTCCTTATGGCGATAATTATTTTGCAGCTTTGAATTCAGCCGTATTCAGCGATGGTTCATTTTGTTATATTCCCAAAGGAGTTCGCTGTCCTATAGAATTGTCTACCTATTTTAGAATCAATGCTGCCAATACCGGGCAGTTTGAAAGAACGCTGATAATTGCCGACGAAGGCTCTTATGTGAGTTATATGGAAGGATGCACTGCACCACAACGAGACGAAAACCAATTGCATGCTGCCATTGTAGAAATCGTTGCCATGAAAGACGCAGAAGTAAAATATTCAACGGTTCAGAACTGGTATCCTGGAGATAAGAACGGATTGGGAGGAATATTTAATTTCGTTACCAAAAGAGGCATCTGCAAAGGAAGCAATTCTAAAATTTCATGGACACAAGTTGAAACAGGATCAGCAATTACCTGGAAATATCCAAGTTGTATATTGCTGGGTGATCATTCAGTGGGTGAGTTTTATTCGGTAGCTATTACCAATAATCATCAGCAGGCTGATACCGGGAGTAAGATGATACATTTGGGTAAAAATACCAAATCTACCATCATTTCAAAAGGTATATCTGCTGGTTATAGCAACAATAGCTATCGAGGTTTGGTGAAAATTACGAAAAACGCTACTAATTCTAGAAATTATTCACAGTGTGATTCATTGCTGATGGGTGATAAATGTGGTGCTCACACCTGGCCTTATATCAAGGCCGAAAATGCATCGTCCATAATTGAACACGAAGCCACTACTTCTAAAATATCTGAAGATCAACTATTTTACTGTCAACAACGTGGTATTTCTACCGAAAGTGCCATTGGATTAATCGTAAATGGTTACGCCAAAGAAGTGCTGAACAAATTACCCATGGAATTTGCCGTGGAAGCTCAAAAGTTATTGGCTATCAGTCTGGAAGGCAGCGTTGGATAGTTATTAATGATGAATTATAAATTATAAAAGATCAAGGTATAAATCGAATATTCCAAGAAATCAAATACTTTAAGTACTCAAGGCACTCTAAGTACTTTAAGAAAAATAGACAAAAATAAACAAACTACAATATGTTACTGAATATAAAAAACTTACATGCTTCTATCAACGGGAAAGAAATATTGAAAGGTGTGAACCTGGAAGTGAACAAAGGAGAAGTACACGCCATCATGGGACCCAATGGAACAGGGAAAAGTACACTGGCATCGGTTATTGCAGGTCGGGAAGTATTTGACGTTACCGAAGGTGAAGTATTGTACAAAGGAAAAAACTTATTAGACATGCCCATTGAATCCCGTGCCAGTGAAGGCATTTTTCTTGGATTTCAATATCCTGTCGAAATACCTGGTGTTAGCATGACCAATTTTATGCGTACAGCCGTCAACGAACAACGCAAATACCATGGACTGGATCCTTTACCAGCCGGTGAATTCCTGCGCTTGATGGAAGAAAAGAAAAAATTGGTTGAAATTACTGCCAAACTCAACAATCGCTCAGTAAACGAAGGTTTTTCGGGAGGAGAGAAAAAGAAAAACGAAATTTTCCAAATGGCCATGTTGAATCCTACCTTGTCTATTTTGGATGAAACCGATTCAGGCCTGGATATCGATGCTTTGCGCATTGTAGCCAATGGCGTAAATAAATTGCGCAGTCCCGAAAATGCTACTGTAGTGATTACACATTATCAGCGTTTACTCGATTATATCGTTCCTGATTTTGTACATGTTTTATTTGAAGGAAAAATTGTAAAATCAGGTGGTAAAGAACTGGCGCTGGAATTGGAAAGCAAAGGATATGAATGGATTAAAGACAGTTTAAAATAAGACTGACTCAAAAATAAAGAAAAATGAGAACCGAAATAAGCAGTTTCCCACTTAAAGATAAACTTTGCAGCGATTTTAATATTTTCCAGCATCAGATTATTGAAAATGACAGTCCTGTCATTACGCTGGAAAGACAAAAAGCGTTTAATCAGTTTGTACAGCTTGGCTTACCTACCCAGAAACTTGAAGATTGGAGAAACACCGATCTTACTGATGTTTATATGGAGGATTATCATCATTATTATGATAAACCAGCTGAAATAGAAGATATTGATAAGGTTTTTCAGTGCAATGTTCCTCATCTGGATACCATTATGCTTGCAATGCTTAATGGACGGTATGTTTCCAAAGACAAAGCATTAAATGTTTTAGCGAATGGTGTTATTTACGGAAGTTTTGCTGCTGCTTTACAGCAATATCCCGAAATTCTTGAGAAGCATTTTGCTCAGTATGCCACTTCTTCAAAAGACGCATTTACAGCTGTCAATACTGCCATGGCTCAGGATGGATTTTTTATTTATGTTCCCGATGGAGTTGAAGTTAAGAAGACCTTTCAGATTGTTAATATCATACATCATGATACTACCATCTGTTTGCAAACTCGAAATCTGATTGTGCTAGGCAACAACAGCCGACTAAGTCTGATTCATTGTGATGATTCCTATAACCATCAAAAGAGCCTGAGCAATACTGTTTCAGAAATTGTACTGGGCGAAAATGCAGTGTTGGACCATTACAAAATGCAGAATGTGAACAATGACTCTACCATTATCAATGCTACTTATTTTAATCTTGCTGCCAATGCTGCATTAACCAGTAATGGACTGAGTTTAAATGGCGGAATTCTGAAAAACAACAATTATGTTAAAATGAAGGGCGAGGGCATCGAATGTAGTATCTATGGATTGTATCTGATGGATAAAAATCAGCACATTGATAATCTGGTTTATATTGAACATCTTCTTCCAAATTGTAACAGCAGAGAACTTTTTAAAGGTATATTGGATGATTCAGCCACTGCTGTTTTCAATGGTCATGTGGTGGTTTCCAAAGATGCTCAGAAAACGAATGCTTTTCAGAGCAATAAGAATATATTACTTACCGACAAGGCCAAGGTAAATACAAAACCTTTTCTTGAAATTTATGCGGATGATGTAAAATGTAGCCACGGTGCCACTGTTGGCCAGTTGGATAATGAAGCCATGTTTTACATTCGTTCCCGTGGCATTTCTGAACACAATGCCCGCATGTTGCTAATGTATGCCTTTGCCGATGAAATTATACAAAAAATCAATATCGAAGCTTTGAGATACCGTACCGAAGACATGGTAAAAAGACGATTAAGAGGAGAATTATCGGTTTGCGATCAATGTGTATTGCACTGCAGCAATCCCGAAAAGGAATATAATTTTGAAATTGATCTAGCAAAAATATAACTTGGCTAATTTAAAATTAATTACCTAAAAACGATAAGTTCTGCAATTTCTTGATCCCCATAAATCCTTTCAGCTTTGCCTGATTGAATTTGCCTGCATCGAAGTTAAAGATTCGAAAATCTGATGGAATTGAATCTGATTGCAATGCTGTTAACAAAAAAGATTTGTAGGATATACTATGGTATTCCAGATTCTGATTCGGCAGAGATTGTATCGAATAGCCCTGAGCTGTCAAAGGATAATATTTCGTATGATAGTCAAACTTAATCTTTGACATTTTTGGTGCTGATATCTCAAAATGAACACATACATCATTGCTGTACAATGTAAAAAACCCCTTTTCGTTCGTAAAAGTGTTCATCCCTATACCCCAGTTTTCGTTCCAGCCCCTGATAACGGCACCTTCAATCGGTTTTCCATCTGTAGCGTTTACAATTTGTCCGCATAAAACAATATTATTATAGCCTAACATATTGTAATAATTAGCCATGCGAAGCGGTAGTTTAGGTTTGTAATCCCTGAAGTTTGCGATTTCTTTTGCTGCAGGTTTTACACTTCCCTGTATCGTATATTTTCCATCTTTTGTTGTAGTAGTTCCTTTATGATCAAGAATGCCTGTAAATTTAGCTTCTAACCCGCCAGTAGGAACATCCTGAAATTGCCACCAGGCTAATCCACTTCCGCCACAATCAACAACTCTTTGGTATACTTCCCGCATAAACTGGCTTTGTTCTTCATAGCTGATAGAATCATTGTCGGCTGGCAAAGCTGTTTCACCAATCATCCATGGTTTAGTAGTATATTTACCATACCAGTAAATCTCGTTGGGGACTCTTAAGGGGTTGTAAGTATGAAAGGATAAAAAATCAACAGGGAGAATTTCAGGATCCCATTCAAAAACTTCGATGGGCTCTGAAAACCCAATTGTAAGCAATTGATGCGGAGCATATTCCTTCATCATCCTTTTCCATTTGGATACTATCTGAAAAGCTTTTACTTTGGCTCTTTTTTGAAGATGATTGGGCAGTTGATTTTGATCGAAATACAAGGGCTCATTGAAAAAGTCATAGGCGAAAATTGTTGGATTTGATTGGAATCTATTCAACATACGAATTGTAAATTCCTCAAGATCTTTGTTTTCAACCGGTGCTTTGATCAAAAGCATTACTTTGAGGTCATATTCTGATAGCATCTTTAAAAGTTTTTCGAGCCCATTAAAAATTTCATTGTAATCTTTTTTAATGAACAATTTTTGATGGTCTGCACCGTAAAAATATTTCAAATCTTCTTCCCCTACACGGTCAAAAGCAATACGTAAGGAATTGAATCCCATTTCTTTGATTAATTGAAAATGTGCCCTTAGCTGTGTTTCAAGGCTGTCTTTGGTATTAGTTTCAAATATGTCAGGATTTTCATATTCCCTGATTGGAGATAAAAGACATTCATTCCCGATTTTTCTAAAACTAACTACATAATTTAACATGACAGGGAAAAAATCTTTACCCTTTAGCTTGAAAGTTTTACCATCAAGGTAAATAAAGTTTTGATCTGTTTTCTGAGCAACAGAATTTGTATTTGTTTTGCAGGATAATATTATGAAAATCAATACAAGAATAGGAAACAGTTTTTGTTTTTTTATCATAAATTTCTAAATTAAATGCTATGCATCCGATTGTTATTTTTTAATAATTTCCAAATCATCAAAATAGGCTGGGAGGGATTTGTCTTTGTTCCAGCAATATATTTTCAGATCTTTTGAATTCATCTTTTCGGAAATTTTTACTTCTATTTCAAGCTGATACCAATCATTTGAAATATGCAAAGGTTTATGTTGTGCCTTATAAAATATTTCAGCATCATTAGCTGTAACCACCAAATAGGCATTCTCATTTTTATTGTTGTAAACCCATACGCTAATAGTATAGCTTTCATTTTTATTGACTTCACTTATATAGCATGTAAATCCGAAAAGATTTTCTTTGGTGAGTTTAAGCGAATGCTTTCCCGAAAAGGCATGATCGCTTGATTGAAATTTTCCGTTATCGAAAGATTGTTTGAGTGTATTGGTAAAATTGCCGCTTGCAGTATCTATTGTTTCGGCATCGCAGCTATAGGTATAGTTTTGCCGGGCTTTTGCTGTATCGAGTTTTACTTCATAAATGCATTCATTTGTTTTTTCGTTTTTATACACAACTTTATATCGTGTATCAACAGTTCGGTTAAGTCCGTGCAGTTTCGAATTTAATGAGTTTTCCATATTTTGATCGCCTGAAAACAAATAAAACACAGAATGTTTTCTCAGTAATTTATAAAAGCTATAAGATGTATTACCCCAACTATAAAAAAGACGATCCCAGTTTTGGTATATGTATGAATCAGGATACAATTTTTTTAATGCATTGGCATAATAGCCTCTCATTTTTTCGCCACACCATGCAGTGCCAAAATACAATGCATATTCAGGATAAGGAGCCCCATAATAGTCGGCGATCATCAATTTAGGTTTGTTGTTAAAAGATCGTAGTATTTCGGTTTTGCTTTCTAAAAAAAGCTGATGTCGTTCGATGTTTGAGTGGCTGTATGTGTGGATTTTATGTAAATCGAATCCATAAATTGCAAAGCAAAATAACAACAATGCAGCTAGCTTTATATATTTTTTACTCAATACAGCAATGGCATGCAGGTATATCGCAAGAATCAGGTAAAGTTCGAAAACCATTAAAAGGAGAACGGGTATAAGGTAAACATATTTATATTGCTTGCAAGTTATTACAATTAGCATCAAAGTAGCCAAAGTTGAGCCTAAGAGTGCTTTGTAAAGTAGTGGGTTTCGAAAACGTATTTTTATACGTGGAATCTGGTAAAACATGCAGGCAACTATTGATAAAACTACGATCCCAGGGAAAAGAAAACCGCTATGAAAAACTTCAGCAATATTAGACAAGAAGACATGTTTGTCCACTATGTTTTTTGCACCACCACCGTATTGGCCACTGTAAATAAACAATTTTTTTATCCAATAATAAAACTCTCTCCATCTGTAAAATATCGGGAATGCAAATATTGAAAATGAAAGTAGGGTCAAAACAGCAAATGATAGTTTTTGTTTAAGGTTGGGTAATAAAACAAAAGGAATTAAAAACAAGGGTATAAACAAAATCTTATTGGCTATTCCAAAGCCAATGATTACTGAAAAAACTACCACATATTTTGTAATAAAATGACGATACTGTTCAATTTTTTGAGTGTATAAATACCAGAAAACAGCAGAGATCAGCAATAAGCTTGCTATTAATTCCATTTGTTCAACAATGATTCTGTTTTGTATCATTAGTGAAAAAGCTGCCAATGGAGAGATCTGAATAAAAAGAGCAGTAAAGAGATCTTTTGTGAAGCGAAATACAATAAACCCTGTAAAAAATAAAACAATAGCCTGTATATAAATAATGGTATAATTGATTGCATTGATATAAAGTTCAGGGTTTTTAAACAAATCTATATCCAATGAATCGTTTCTGAAAAGATGGACCAGCCTGATAACGATAGCCGAAAGCATCTGCAGGGGAGTTCCAGGATGATCGATATGCCAGGGGAAGTTGTGATGTGCAAGGTTTAATCCGTTAAATAAATAGCAGTAATCAGGATCTACACTAAACATCGAATAGTCTTGTATGACTCTTTTCATGTAAGTACCCAATAAGACTAAAATTAAAGGGAAAATCAATAAAGTTAGCTTGTTAAATTTATCTGATAGCATAGAATAAGAATTTAGCATATTATTTCTTTTTGAGTACAACCATCATACGGCTGGCAAAAATGCCAGGTAATAAATCGAATAGTTTATCAGTAGACTGTAAAAAAGGGTAGAAACGATCGGGAAATAACTGCTTTTTGCTATATCCTCCTGAGAGAATATAAGATAAAGCTGCATATTTTTTTATTGCCACGATATTCCAGTCTTTTAACTCTGATTGGTATTTTTTATAGGAGAATATCCTGTGGGCATTTCCTTGAGCAGCATAATATTCGTTGGTATTTATTTTTTCAGTACTTGTAGTAGCAAATTCAATTTTTTTAAACAAAGCAATAGGTTCATGATGAAGGAGTCCAAATGCAAGGATTCCTAATAGACTCATGGCAGGTTCAAAAATAATAACCCTACCGCCAGGTTGAATCACCCTTTTAAATTCAGCCAAAGCGTAAGCAGGGTATTTCAAATGGTGGAAAACATCAAAAAGAATTAAATTTGAAACACTCTCGTTTCCGAAAGATAGCTTATAGGCATTTTCAACCTGATCAATCCAAGGATTTTTAAAAATATCTGTACAAATTACTGTTGGAATCAGCATTTTAAGATTACCGATACCACTACCGAGTTCTACAATTTTTCCTTCTATATCATTGTTGATTTGTGAAGCAATCAAGCGATAAAATTGCAGGTATATTTTTTGCAATACAGGTTTTTCCTGCCAGCTTTTTAAATTCTCATAAATTTCGATGTTGTGTTGTGCATCTGATACAGGCCTGTCCATTTATTTGAATTTTATTTTTATGGCAGCAAATGCGCTCATTCTGATCAGTATCAATCCGTGTTTAAACCGGCTTATCTGAGTGGAACCATATTGGCGGTCTTTGTAACGAACGATAATTTCCACTATTTTCAGGTTTAGTTTTGCAGCGCCAAAAATCAGGTCGAAGTCACCGAAGGGATCAAAATCACCGAAATATTTCCGGTTTTGTTTGATAATTTCATAATCCTTTTTAAACAATACTTTGGTTCCGCACAAGGTGTCTTTTAATCGTTGTCCTAGTAAATAAGAAAGGAAAGCACCAAAAAACAAATTGCCCAATAGATTTAGAAAGCGCATGGCTTGTTTTTCCATCGGATAAACCAATCTGCAGCCATTGATAAATTCACCCTTGTTGCTGGCCAATGCATCGTAAAATTTGGGCATTTCTTCAGGAGGAGTGGTCAAATCGGCATCAAGTATCATGAGTATTTCGCCGCTGGCGATATCAAATCCTTCGCGAACTGCATTTCCTTTGCCTTTTCCACTTTGTCTGATGGCTACAATATTGTGCGTATTGTATTTTTCTTTTACTCTTAAGATTTCTTCCCAGGTATTGTCTTGCGAATGACCTTCAACAAAAACGAATTCAATACTTTTGCCAAATTCAGGTGTTCTGAGAATTGCATTTTCAATATTGCCTTTTTCGTTGCGAGCTGGCACTAAAATGGAAACTGAATATTGCTCTTTTTCATCATAAATGGGTCGGGCAATCATAAAATTAATCAAACACAAGCGGTTGATGATCGGTAAATTAGCCAGACAAGTATTGAAAATGAAATTCAATACAGGAATATTCAGCGGAAGCAAAATTTTACGTTCTTTTTTTATCAGTTCAAATCCTTCGAGTCGGAGAAGGTTGGTTATATCGTTTATATTCAGCCAGTTTTGAAGGGGCTGTTTTTTCTTTAAACCTAAAAATGCTGCAGTTTTAAGGATAGGTTCCCAAATACTATTGTAGGTGGAAATTACGATCTTCGTTTTCTTATGGGATACTTTTTTCAGTTCAGCAAATGATTTTTGAACATCCCACAAAGAAGTCAACAAATCAGAAACAATAATGTAATCAAATTTTTCATCGATGCTGAGGTTTTCTGCATCGTTGCATATAAATTTTATATCAGGATATGCTTGGCGGGCAATCGAAATCATTTGCTCAGAAAAATCAATACCCAATCCAGATGAAGGATTCACAGCTGCTAAAAGTTCGCCGGTACCGCTCCCTATTTCAAGAACATTGCTGTTTTCGGGAATAAAAAAACGATAGTATTTTTCAAGGGTTTTGTGATAAAAACGATTGCGTTTTTTCCACATTTTTCTTTCGCTCGCTAAATTATCAAAATAAATTTTTAATTCGTTTTTACGATCCATAAGTTATGAATTAATAAGCTACAAATTTACATAAAAATTTTAATTTAGCTTATATCCAACAGTCATAAGTAATATGCTGATTAGTAAATAATTGATGCTGATTACTTAATTACAACTATTTCTTGGTCGTTTTTGATAAAATCAGGTAAATCGCCTGTGTCAAAAGTAGCCATTTTAATATTCCGCTTTTTTAAATCCCTGTAAATATTTTCAGTAATAGGAAAATCATAAGCGGTGATGCCTGAATAAAACATAATGCTTATGTTATCGTGTTGAGGTGTATTGAACAGTACAACGTTCTGATCTTTTAGTATTTTGTTCAGGCTTTTATATAAACAAGTATGTGTGCTATTTTGCGTTCTGTAATTGTCTCTGTTTTTCTGATAGTTAGAATGATCATATTGAATTTTATCGAGATTCAGATTATAAATACAGACCAAAAATAAAAGTATAGTTGTAAAGCTTTTTGAATAAATCTTCCCTGGTAGATATTTTTTGTTAATCACAATGATTTCAAACAGCCAATAGAGCACACTCCCTAATCCCATATAAACCAATACCGAGATACAATAAGTAAATGCATCCATCTTGGTTGCGACGATGGAGAAAAATAAATAGGTAAGGATGATAATGCTGAAAAAAGCTATTTTGTAATCGTATCTTTTCATTGTCTTCCACAGTAAAATTACCGCTGCTAAAATGACCATAAAATGCACGCCATAAATAGTAAGGGTTTTGTCAAAATGAAAGAAAAAATCGCCGCTATGCCCTTCCACCGCTTTAAATAAATGTTCGGTATTGTATTTATATTCAAATCTGCTTTCGATGGGATATTTGAATAGAATGTAAAGTTGCCAGGGTAAGGCAACAATTGTAGTGATTATGAAGGCATACAATATATTCATATAATTAACCAATCGTTTTCTCTCAGTTGGATTTAAAAGAACAGCCATTCCCCAGCCAGCATATACTAATAGGCCAGAAAGCCATTTATTTAGAATAGCCATACCAGCAAAAAGGCCAATGTAAACGATCCATTTCCTGTTTTTTGAATAATAAAATTCGGTCCAGGCCCATATACTTGCAGTTATATAAAATGCAAAGGCAATATCATTGTGATCTGTTGATGTTTTTCCGCTTATTAATTCTATTGTAAAATAAGAAGTTGTAAACAATAATGCAGCATAATAGGCTATCTTTTTATTGGTAGTTAAGCGGGCTATTCTGTACGTAAAAAGAATGCTTAAACTGCTCATTATCAAACTTGGTATTCTTAAAATGATTTCGTTGTATCCGAAAAACTTAAAAAACAATGCAATCTGCCAGAGAAACAAGGGTTGTTTGTGGAGCCAGATATGATTTAATGACCATGATTCCTTAAAATAAGGCAAAACGGGATTTGCATAAAGCATTGGTTTTAATGGGTTTTCTAGGATAGATTTTGCTACCAGCGCATGAAACCTTTCATCCCAAAGATTCAGATAAGGGTCTAAGGAAACTGCAAATACCCTCAACAAGATGCCACCCAATAATAAGAAAACTATACTCAGATTGATTTTTTTTCGGAAGTTGAAAAATAATATACTTAAGAAAATAAGTAGCAATGCATTTATTAAAAAAATAAGCTGATAGTCGTCGAAATAAGAATTTAAAGACTTATTTTTCCCTTTGTCAATAAATACAGAAGAAATCATGGATGATTTGTCTGAATCAGCAGTTAATATGTCATCTTTCCCAATGCAGATGTATTTGCCATTAGCAGCTTTAATATTCAGTCTGTCATATTTTTCATCAAATATTATCTCAAACATACAATCTTTTGTAAGTTTAGATTGATTGGCAAATAAACGATTGTTTTTGGAAGTGTCGAGTGCAACAAAGATATTGTCTTTATTTTTTATAGTATAGGTATTGCCTTCAATATTTTTTAAGTGGAAAGTTTCCCAGTCATGTTTTACGTGTTTATTGGCAATCAGCATACTATCCATGGATTTGTCGGCTGAGAGATAGTTACCGTTGAAACTGTAAAAAGAAACTTCTTTTTCATGCTGCTCTTTAGAAGTGCATCCAATCATTATTGAGCAAATCAAGATTAAATAAATAAAATTCTTCATTGTGAATGGATATTTATTTATAAATGAGTTCAAATATTTCATTTTTACCGATACTGCTGGCTGAAGCAAAAAGCTGAGTTGTATTGTTGTCAACAGAAAAATACATGCCATTCATAGCTCTTATTGCAATATGTTGATCGTCTATGTTTTGTATGGTAAATGTTTCCCAGAGTTTCATTTCAGTTTTATCTGCTTTTATTGCATTTTTAGATTCCATTTCTGCAACTACCAATTTGTTTTCGGAGGACATCAGACCACATTGTCCGTTTTTAAGTTTGATGAGGCTAAAGCATTCCCAGCTTAAACAGTGATCTTTGTTTGCCTTTAGTAAATTTTGATTCTCCATATCAACACTCACAAATTTGCCATTTGAAGCTTTTAAATAGACGAGTTGTGTTTTTTCGACCTTGTCACTAATATCGTTAATTTGCTGTATATCATCTGGTTTGCATTTTGTAAAATTACACCATTCGTAAAGGTTTTTTTGATCCAGATTGTCAAAAAACGAAATATAGTTGCCCGGATAATATCCTGTATAGGCGTTAACAATAGGAATGTTAAGCGTCTGAGCTGCCAGCATGGCCGAAATGTTCAGTTCAATGGTTTTGTTATGCTGAAATGGTTCTGCTGGCTTTGATATTATCGGCATGTAAGCGATGGCAGCATATTCTGGTTTATACTGAGAAAAGATATTATTTTCAATTTCTTTTACGATGGCTTGCGATTCAACTTTATTAAACCGCTTTAGTTCGCCTACATTGATTGAATTGTCGATAATCACCATTAGTGGAAGTAAAAAAACCAGCCATTTGGCAAATTTGTAAGTTTTTTGCAATTCGCTGAAGGCAAAGACAAAGACAAAAAGAAAAAAGATAATCTGAATATTTAAAATCCTATCAATGGACCGCATGGAAGAAAAACCCGGTATAATCAGCATTACTTTGTACAATGAATAACCTCCAACGTTCAGACAAAAAAATATATTCAGGAATAATGCTAGAAGCAAAAATGAAATAAACTTCTTTGAATCTTTTTGAATCTTTGGAGAAAAAAGCAGAAAAATTGAAATCAGTATACCTATCCATGGCAACCCTCCAACAAAGTGAAAATGCGTCCACCAGTCAGGAAAAGCAAACTGACTGTGTTGTGTAAAAATATACCAATTACCGGATGCAATATGGGTGAAGAAATAGGAAACGGGTCTGGGAATAGTAGAAAGGATAGATGCAAACTGACGCAATCCGGTTGTTTTGGTAATTCCCAGGTAAGGAAGCATTAAGAATGAAAGTAAAATTGCAGTCAAAACCAAAATGGCTATCAACCAGGTTGTTTTTTTTCTGTTCATGAAAGCTAGAAAAAAATCCCAATCCCTGTAAACCACAAAATAGGCAATTATTAAAAATAGTAGGGCATAGATTAAGAAAAAGCCTAAATAAATGCCGCAATAAAATTGAAAAACAAGACCCAATGCAGCAAATAAGAAATATTTTAATTGTTTTTGTGAAAGAAATTGCCAACACCAGTAAAGCACAAAAGGGGCAATGAATTTGGGAAAAACCTGAACATGATCAAAATGGCCGATATTGTAAATTCCAAAAGCAAAAATATAAGCAGCTGTAGCTGAAAGAATATTATTTTTAGTCCATTTGTTGAGCGCCCAATAACAGAAAATGAAGTTCAACGCAAACAGGCATAATATCCAGTATTGGAAAGAAGTTTCCCTATCGTAGCCTATACTTCTGAATAGCGCATAAACAGGCATTGTTCCCAATAAATTATCCGAAAAAGCAATCACATTTTTATAAGGATACATCATAGGGACATTCCAAAAGGATTTTACATCTCCATGTAAAAATTTGTATCCATGTTCTAAAATATAGTTGTTAAAGCGTGCATCTCCCATGTCTCCCAGCATATTTGTTAAACCGGGGCCAAAAATCTTTATCGGCACCAAATAGAGGCCTATTAAAAGAAGCAATAATGGAATGCTAAATTGAAGGATTTTATTCAGAACTTTCCCCATTTTCTAAATTTTTTAAGCATAAAATGTATTCATAAGAATGATTGAATCTTTAAAAAATGAATGCAAATCAAAAAAACATTCAAGGGATGATTGTTAGTTTTTCAGAAATTTTCGGTCCAATAGATTGTATTTTAAAATACACCAAATGGCTCTGAATCCATCTTTTGCACCTATTTTTTTGCCTTCTTCATAGGTTCTTCCATAATAGGAAATGCCGACTTCGTAAATTCTGATATTAGGAAATCTTGAGATTTTGGTAGTTACTTCAGGCTCAAACCCAAAACGATTTTCCTTGAATTTAATTTGTTTGATAATATCCGAACGGAAGAGCTTATAACAGGTTTCCATATCGGTAAGATTCAGATTTGTAAAAATATTTGAAAGTAGGGTAAGGAATTTATTCCCGATGGTATGCCAGAAAAACAATATCCTGTGCGGATTTCCTCCCATAAAACGACTGCCATAAACCACATCAGCAAACCCATCTAAAACTGGTTGCAACAATAAGTTATATTCTTCTGGGTTGTATTCTAAGTCAGCATCCTGAATGATCATAAAATCTCCTGAGGCTAGTTCAATCCCCTGGTGAATGGCAGCACCTTTCCCTTTATTTACTGACTGATTATGGAGTTTAATATCCACATCAGGATGTGAAGCAATGTATTTCTCAATTATTTCTTGGGTAGCATCTTTTGAACAATCGTTTACTATAATTATTTCTTTTTGAATGGATTGTAGCAATGTTAGGTGGATGATTTTATCCAAAATCAAATGTATTGTTTTAGCTTCGTTGTAAGCAGGTATTAATATGCTAAGCTTCATGAATGTATATTTAGGTTAATTATTCCTGGAAAAAAATTCGTTTTACTCTTCTCGATATTCCGGTAAGTATTTCATAAGGAATGGTTTCTAAGTCATCTGCTATTTTAGTGAGGGGGTATTCTTCACCAAATATAATAATTTCATCATTTTCTTTAGCCGGAATGCCTGTAATATCAATCATGCACATATCCATACATATATTCCCGATAATTGGAGCAAATTTATTGTTAATCAATACTCTTCCTTTTCCATTGCCCAGTTTTCTGTTCAATCCATCTGCATAACCAATGGGAATAATGGCAATTATCATTTCCTGATGAGCAATCTTTCCACGACCATAACCTATAGAGTCGTTAACCGCAATTTTTTTTATTTGAGATATAATGGTTTTCAGCCGGCCTACATTTTGAAGTTCTTTTTGTTCGAACCCAACCGAAGCAATTCCATATAACCCGATTCCTAAGCGAACCATTTCAAATTGTGCATCAGGAAATCGAACAATTCCGGCAGAGTTTAATATATGTCGCATCACAGGGTATCCAATCGCTTCCCTCAGGGTTTTACTCATTTCAGTAAAACTTTGAATTTGCTGAAGTGTAAAATCATCGAATAAACTATTTTCTGCTGCTGCAAGATGCGAAAAAACAGATTGAATGTGAATCTGAGGATTTTTGTTAATGTTTTTTATTAATTCTGCCAGATCGTTTTGCTCGAAACCCAAGCGATGCATACCCGTATCGAGTTTAATATGAATGTTTACAATTTGCTGTTTGTTTGATAGGTGTTGTTTAATGCTATCCTCCAGTAAAGCATATACTCTTAAACTATAGATTTCGGGTTCTAAATTATATTTCAGTAGGGTATCAAAGCTTTGTTCATCGGGGTTCATCACCATAATGGGCAAGCTTATACCGGCTTTACGTAATTCAACACCCTCGTCGGCGTAAGCAACTGCCAAATAATCTACATGATGGAACTGTAATGCGTTTGCGATTTCAAAACTTCCACTCCCATAAGAAAATGCTTTCACCATGGCCATTAGCTTTGTTTCCGGCTTTATTTTTGAACGGTAGTAATTCAAATTATGGATAATCGCATTTAAATTGATTTCAAGGACGGTTTCGTGTGCTTTCTGCTGCAATACCTGACTAATTTTTTCAAATTCAAATATTCGTGCACCTTTTAAGAGTATCGTTTCATTGTTAAAGTTAGAGAATGAAAAATCTCTCAAAAAATCCTCCGTAGTAGTATAAAATGATTTCTGAAGCTTGAATTTATCGGCTTGTTTACTAATAGCACTTCCAATACCTATTAATTGTGTAATGTCTTTTTTTTGCAGTAAATCAGCTATTTCGCTATATAAGTCTTTGTCCTCACGACCACTTTGAAGGATGTCTGATAAAATAATTGTTTTATTTTTATGTTGCTTTTGTTGATTTAGGAAATCAATGGCAATGGCAAGGGAGTTGATATCAGAGCTATAACTGTCGTTGATAATTGAACAGTTGTTGATACCTTCTTTTAATTCCAACCGCATGGCAATTGGATGCAGCAGTTTCATACGCTGCGATATAAATTCATGGGGATAATTTAAATGCAGCATGACAGCCCAGCAATGAATGGCATTTTCAATAGAAGCTTCATCTGTAAAAGGTATTTCAATTTCTAGGATCTCATTTTTGTAAAAAGCAGATATAGTAGTTTTTTTATTATTCTTTTCGAGATGCTGTATGCTTAAATGAGCATTCGTTTTACGGCTCCATGAAAAAGAAGGAATATTTCTTAAAATTTCCGATTTTACAATCAACTCTTTGATTTCGAGGTAATCAACACAATAAATCAGTAGCTGAACCTTGGTAAACAATTTTAATTTTTCAGCAATTTTCTGCTGCTTATGAATAAAGTTTTCGTCATGAGCATGACCTATGTTGGTGAAAATACCGATAGTTGGTTGAATGATGGCCTGCAATTTATCCATTTCTTCAGGTTCGGATATGCCTGCTTCAAAAATTGCCAGTTCATGCTCAGGTTTTATTTGCCATACACTTAAGGGTACACCGATTTGCGAATTATAGCTTTTAGGGCTTTTTACAATTCTAATTGATTCACACATTAATTGATCCAGCCATTCTTTTACAATGGTTTTGCCATTGCTTCCAGTGATTCCAATTACAGGAATGTCAAATAGCTTGCGATGATTTGTTGCTATAAGCTGTAAAGCTTTAAGTGTATCTTTTACCAATACAAAACTTGCTTCAGGATACATTGAAAAATCATCTGGTAAAATTGAAATAACGAAATTTCGCATTCCTTTTTGATACAATTCTGCAATGTATTTATGTCCGTCATTTCGTTTGCTCAATAATGCAAAAAACAAACAATTATGCAAGGATATGATTTTACGGCTATCAGTTAATAAGTCATTGATAACCGAATTATTTTCAAGATTACCAAAGCGTTCGCCTTTACATATTTTAGTTATTTCACTGAGTAGAAATCCGTCTTTGTTGCTTGACATATTTTGTTCATTAAATTAAAAAATTCAGCACTCATTTGGCTTATGGTTCGATGAGCAGAGAACGCAATTTTTTTAATTAAATACTTTTTAGTTATCTTTATCTGAAATATTGCTTATTTTTAAAGGATTTTTAATTAATTCCTGGTGCATCATTCGATTTTTAAAAATATCACAAGCCAGATAAATTGCTTGTCGCAACGATTCAGGAGAAGCTTCATTTTTACCAGCAATTTCGTATGCTGTTCCATGAGCAGGAGATGTTCTCACAATTGGTAGACCGGCAGTAAAGTTTACCCCTTCTTTGAAAGACATCAGTTTAAAAGGAATCAAACCTTGATCGTGATACATAGCAATGATGCCATCAAAGCTTTTAAGATTTTCTGAACCAAAGAAACCGTCAGCCGGATAAGGTCCAAAAACAAGTATTTTCTCATCCATTGCTTTTTTAACTGCAGGGATAATAATGTCATGTTCTTCTTTTCCCAACAATCCATTATCACTGGCATGAGGGTTCAAAGCAAGAATTGCGATTTTAGGTTTTGTAATGGCAAAATCCTGAATCAATGATTGGTTCATAATTCTGATTTTACTCATGATTAAATCAATACTCAAACTGTTGGCAACTTCTTTCAATGGAATATGTCCGGTAACTACTCCTATGCGGATGTTGTTGCTGACCATGATCATTAAATCGTTGGCGACATTGAATTTATTGGCTAAATATTCGGTATGACCGGGAAAATTAAACGTTCGTGATTGAATGTTACTTTTGTTAATTGGAGCCGTAACCAAGACATCAATCTGGTCTTTTTTTAGATCTTCAACGGCCATATCCAATGCCTGAGCAGCCATAATGCCAGCTAATTCAGTTGATTGACCTAATTCAATCTTAATTTCATCATTGTTTACATTTACAATATTGGTACGTTTTTGAACTGCTGCTTCAGCATTTCTTACAAGATTTAGATTAAAATCATTATAATTCAGCAATTTCTTATAATAGGATGCCACTTTTGATGAGCCATATATTACAGGTGTGCAAATTTCCAACATTCGTAAATCAGCCAGTGCTTTAATGATTATCTCATACCCAATTCCATTTACATCGCCATGCGTGATACCTAATTTTATTTTATAGTCTTTATCGAGATTCTTTGTCATAATACATAATATTAAAATTTATAAATGCCATACTGGCATTGAAAAAAATCAAAAGTAATTAATTTATTGAATTAAAAAGTTCAAATTTTATTTAAAATAAAATCGAACAACAGCCTTACACCCACACCCGTAGCAGCTTTCCCCCTATAGCTGTCTTTTTTACTTAAAAAAACAGGTCCTGCAATGTCAAGATGGATAAAAGGATAATCAGTAAAAGCTTGCAGGAACTTTCCTGCAGTAATCATTCCTGCTTCAGAACTTCCGAGGTTTTTAATATCAGCTACATCCGATTTTATCAGTTCTGCATATTCGTCCCAAAATGGGAATTCGGCTAAACGTTCATAAACGTTTTGACCACTGTTCTTTAGATTTTCAAAAGCTAAATCGGCATTTGCCTGCATTGCAACGATTCCATAACTGCCAATTGCCCTGCTGGCAGCTCCAGTGAGTGTTGCAAGGTCAATAACCAATTCTGGATTGTATTTTGAAGCATAGCCCAAGGCATCAGCCAGTATTAACCTGCCTTCAGCATCGGTATTCATTATTTCAACTGTCTTGCCGGTATACATGGTTATAACATCACCAGGCACATAAGCATTTCCGTTAGGACGATTGTCAGTTGAAGGTATCAAACCTATTACATATACGGGCAGTTTAGCTTTAGCAATAGCATAAATAGCACAAACAACAGCTGCCGCACCCCCCATGTCGCATTTCATATCAAGCATAGAATTACCAGGCTTGATATTTAAACCTCCTGTATCGTAAACAACACCTTTCCCAACAAAAACAATAGGCTTTTCGTTTTTATATCCTTTTGGCTTCCATTCCATTACCGAAAAAGTAGGAGGGTCAACACTTCCGCGGTTTACAGCCAATAGGCCACCCATTTTCAGAGATTTTATCTTTGTTTTATTAAAAACATCTACCTTAACATCTGTTTCTTTTGCCATTTCAATGATAATCTCAGAAAAACTAACGGCATCAAGATAGGTAAGTGGTTCATTTACCAAATTCCTGCATTTGTATACTGCATCTGTTAATATATTCAAATGCTCATACTGCAGTGTATTGATTTGTTTTGATTCGATAAAAATTTCCCGCAGGCTATTGTTATTTTGCTCGGTTTTATATTTTAAAAACTGATAATTTCCCAATGCCATCCCTTCTGCCAGATAATAAGTTGCAAATTGATTTTCATTGGCGTCCACTATTAAAACAGTGTCAATTTTGTTTTCATTTAGTAATTTGCAAATTTTATCTCCTGCTTTACGGCATTTTTCATGAATTAAATATGCATCACCTTCATTTTTGAAAAACTGAACAATAATCAATTTGTCTAGTTTTGGCAAAACTATTTTATCTTTTTCTAATTGATCGTGCTGGTTTTTTATGAAAATTATCTCTTTTTCCGAAAATTCACTCAAAGAAAGTTGATTGCAATCATTTATAAGATAAACAGATGCTTTAAAATTCTTTTCTTTATTTAATTTTTTAACGATGGTTTGCATTTTTATATTATTTTTGAATAAAAAAGATTTACAAATTTAGAAAAAAAATCATTCAATAGCTTATAAACTTTAACATCCTTATCCCTTATATATAAAATGAATACCAAGCAACTCATCAACAAAGCTTTCGACTTAGAATTTATCTCCTTACAAGAAGGCCTTTATTTATATCAAGAACTAGCCTTATCTGAACTGATGGCTATTGCAAACAGGATTCGGTTTCAATTACATTCCCAAACTAAAGTTAGCTGGATTATCGATCGTAATGTAAATTATACCAATGTCTGCAATTCAGGATGCCAGTTCTGTAATTTTTATCGATCCAAAAATTCAAAAGAAGCCTACATCACAGATATAGAAGAATATAAATGCAAGATTGACGAAATGTTACGGTTGGGGGGCGATCAATTATTGCTGCAGGGCGGAATGCATCCTCATCTTGGACTGAAATTTTACACCGATTTATTTACAAACCTTAAATCACATTATCCCGGTGTAAAACTTCATGCTTTAGGACCTCCAGAAATAGTCCATATTTCTAAAATGGAAGGAATCAGCTACGAAGCTACATTAAAGGCATTAATTCATGCAGGTTTGGATAGCTTGCCGGGTGCCGGAGCTGAAATTCTTTCAGATAGGGTAAGAAGTATAATTTCAAAAAATAAATGCAGTGTTCAGGAGTGGCTGGACGTGATGCGGGTAGCTCATAAATTGAAGTTGGTAACATCAGCTACCATGATGCTGGGACATATCGAAACTGTTGAAGAGCGTCTACAGCATTTGATATTTATCAGAGAAGTGCAAAATGAGAAACCAGAGAATGCACCAGGTTTTGTTTCATTTATCCCCTGGCCATATCAGGATAAAGGTACGGTCCTCTTAAAACAATATGGCGTTCAGAATAAAGTTACTGCCGATGAATACATTCGCATGATAGCCATCAGCCGTATCATGTTGCCAAATATTCCAAATATTCAGGCATCCTGGTTAACGGTCGGGAAGCAAACTGCACAAATATGCTTGCATGCAGGGGCCAACGACTTTGGGTCTATCATGATTGAAGAAAATGTAGTTTCTGTTGCTGGTGCCGATCATCAGTTTGATGCGGTTGGGATACAAAGAGCCATTACCGAAGCCGGCTTTGAACCTCAAAGACGTAACCAACGATTTGATTTTGTGGATTAATTAAATTAAATTTTTGTATCTAAAGTGAGTTGATAAAAATCTTTTATGTAATTGATTTTAATCAATAAAAAAAGCATAGAATCAGAATTAATGTTAAAAATAGTTAAAACATACGCTTAATTCATTTGGAATTTTGTAATTTCACTTGTTATTATATAAGGATTTGTTTTTTTTTATAGGATATATCCTACATAGCTTTCTCGTAAAAGTTTCGTAATCAATATTTTTAGATTTTGCACTATATGAAACTTTAAATTTTTAATTAAGATTTATTGACAATGAAATGTGATTATATTTAGCATTTAAGTACTTAAAATATAAACTACAAATGCTTAGAATTCTTGGATTTAAAAATAACTTTAAAACGACAATAATTTGGAATCTTTAAATGAAATTATTAGTAAATGTGAAGATCTTTCGTTTGATTTAGATTTTACTAGAGCTAAGGAATGGAAATCGCAGGACCCTTCGAGGGTTTTGGTTGGGCATATGCCCATATATTTTCCGAGAGAAATTATTCATGCTGTTAATGGTATGGCTGTTGGAATTATGGGTGGCGGCGACAAAAAGCTCATTGTAAAAGGGGATGCTTATTATCAATCATACATTTGTCATATGCCTAGAGGAATTATTGAGCTAGCCCTTGATAATCATTTCGAAGGATTTGACGGCTTTATTTTCCCTTCTATCTGCGATGTTATCAGAAACTTATCCGGAATGTTTAAGTTGCTCAATAAAGGGAAATTCGTAAAATATCTTGATTATCCCCAGAATTTCAAATCTCACATAGGGGGAACATTTTACATCCAGGAATTGGAACATATTTTAGCTGAAGTTAAAAAGATTAACAATGTTGAAATTACAGCTGAAAAACTTAATCACTCTATTTCACTATTCAATAGAAACAGGAAATTAACCGAAGAAATTTATAACATCCGGAATATCGCTCCATGGCGGATTACTGCTGCAGATGTTTATCACATCGTAAGAGCAGGATTGGTAATTCCTGTAGAAGAACACAATGAAATATTAGAAAATGTAATTGATTGTATTAAGCAGGAAATAGGTGAGCCCTCTGACAAAATAAGAGTGCTGGTTATTGGTGGTTTTTGTGAACAACCTCCGGTTGGCTTAATCAGAGCTATTGAATTGGCTGGCTGTTATATTGTTGAAGACGATCTATTGTTAGGCTCAAGATGGATACAGGGTGATATTCCTACTGATACTGCCAATCCATTAGAAGCGTTAAGTGAGAGTTACCTGAATCATAGCACTTTTTCGTCTTCTGTATATGATGTTGACAATCCAAAAGAAGGGAGGCTTATAAAACTTGCCATAGAGAGAGAAGCAGACGGGATTATTTTTGCAGCTCCCAGTTTCTGCGACCCTGCATTATTAGACCATCCTATACTTCAAAAAGCCTGTACTGATAACAATATGAAATTTGTTAGTTTCTTATATAGTGAAAATACGGGTCAGTTTAAAGTAATTAAAGAGCAGGTTGGGACCTTTTCAGATTCAATAAAACTTTGGGAATAATTTGCCAGATGCAATGATTAAGCTTTTAAAAAAGTTTAGGAAGGCATTTTGGCTGTTTTTTAGCTATAAATAAATTTATTTAAAATATGTCAAAAGATATTGCAAAAGAAAAAAGTATGATTATTCAAAAAGAGATGATTTCTCGTCTTTTTAAGGATTTAAGTACTGCTAAAGAAACCGGGAAAAAAGTTGTGTACACCTTTGTGCCTGGAAATATCTCTGAGTTAATTCTATCATTCGATATGTTACCTGTTTATCCTGAAATCAATGCATTGCAGTCAGGAATGAGGAAAAAATCAGCTGATTTTATTCGTGATGCTGAAAAAATTGGGCATTCGGAAGATGTCTGCACTTATGTAAAGTGTGACGTTGGCATGATGATAAACGGGAATATTGGTCCCAACGGTGAAAAAATCCCAGAACCAGATCTTTTTTTATTGAGCTACACCGGATGTTTTACTTTTATGAAATGGTTTGAAACCCTCAAACGTTTATATCCTGATGTACCTGTAGCTTTATTGCATACTCCTTATCAGGAAGCTCATAAAGTTACCCCTGAAATGACGGCCTATATGGTCAAGCAATTGAAAGAAGAGGTGATTCCTAAAATGGAAGAAGTTTCAGGAAATAAATATGATGAAGAAAAGTTAAAAGCTTGTCTCAGAAATTCAAGTAAAGTTGAAGATTTAATCATGAAGATTTTTGATACAACTAAAAATGTTCCTTCACCAATTGATGCTTATTTTGCAGGTGTTTATTATATTGGTCCTATCAATAATGGATTTCGTGGTTCAGCAGAAGCCGTTGAATATTATAAAGAACTTTATGCTGAAATACTCGAAAGAGTTAAACTCGGTTTAGGCCCCATTACTCCTGAAGGTGTTATGGAAAAAGAACGCTTTCGTTTAGTAGTTGAAGGTCCTCCCAACTGGACTCATTTCCGCGAATTCTGGAAATTATTTTACGATATGGGGGCTGTAATCGTAGCCTCTTCTTATACGAAAGTAGGCGGCGTCTATGATATGGGCTTCAGGGTTAATCCTGATAAGCCACTCGAAAGTCTTGCCGAATATTGCATGAATTGCTATACGAATCTAAATTTGGAGCAAAGAGTAGAATTGCTTTCAAAATGTATAACCGATTATAAGGCTGATGGCTTTCTGGTTAATTCAATAAAAAGCTGTAATTCTTTTTCTGCCGGTCAATTGATGATTATGCAACAATTGGAAAGACAACTTGAAATTCCTGTTGGATTTATTGAATCGGATTTGGTAGATCCTCGCTATTTTTCTTATTCAAACATTAAAAACAGACTGGAGTCATTTTTTCAGATGCTTGATCAAAGGAAAATGTATTAAATAATTTTAAATTAAGGTATTAAATAAACTATCAATGAAGAAATATTTTTTAGGAATAGACCTCGGATCCACTACCTCTAAAGCAGTAATTGTAAACGAAAAAGATGAAATAATTGGCCGTGGGATTACCAATACAAGGGCTAATTATACGGTAGCTACAGAAATTGCCCGTCTCGAAGCTATTTATAATGCCCGGTTTTCGTTGCTGAAATTGAAATTAGAAGACGAAATTAAAAGCAAACCCGAATACAAAAAATACATAGAGGATGTTGAGTCGGTTTTTCAATACCTTCAATTTAAGAAAAGATTCGACCGTTTGAATGTTCAATTTAAAGATACCATCTCAACTACTTTTCAGAATGAATTAAAGGAAATTGTTGGGATGAATATCGAAAACATTGTAAATATAATCAATCCGATTATACACGATGCTTTTCTTTATGGTAATCTTGGACTAAAAAATCAGTTTTTTCGCGATATTGTGAGTGAACATTTCAATAAAGAAATCGGCAAATTAGATAAAAGCCTCTACGAGCCTTTGATGTTAGTTTACGATAAAAGCATCACTTCTGTCGAAAATGAACTTACCGAATTTAATTTTAAAGATTTAGTGTTTCAGGCATTGGATATACTTCACGATAAATATCAAAAGCTAGAAGAAACGATAGCAGAAAATCAAAGTATTGAATTTGATACTGAAATGAACTTATTAAAAGGCAATTTTAAAAATGTTCACGATTCAATAAAAGAACACATAATGTTTGTTGCCAATATGGAAATTCATATTGCCAATATGGTTGGAACAGGTTATGGAAGAGCTTTGTTACCTTTCCCCGAAAAATGCATTAAATCAGAAATTTTATGTCATGCTTTTGGTGCACATGCTATTTTTCCAAATACAAAAACCGTTTTAGATATTGGTGGACAGGATACCAAAGCCATTCAGGTTGATAGTCATGGATTGGTTACAAGCTTTCACATGAACGACCGCTGTGCCGCAGGTTGTGGAAGATACCTTGGTTATATTGCTGATGAGTTCAGCATTTCGCTCAACGAATTAGGTCCTCTTGCATTAGAAGCTAAAAATGAGGTAAATATATGTTCAACCTGTACCGTTTTTGCAGCTGCAGAGATTCGCGAACTATTAAATGTAGGTCAGAAACGCTCAGATATTTTAGCCGGTTTACACCGTGCTATCGTGATGAGAGCCATGTCTTTACTTGCCAGATCGGGAGGCGTAAGAAATGAATTTACTTTTACAGGAGGTGTTGCCAGAAATCAAGCCGTATTAAAATATGTATCTGAGTTGGTTCGTAAAAATTACGGTGAAGATATCACTATCAATATTCACACCGATTCAATATTTATGGGAGCTTTAGGTGGAGCTATGTTTGCACGGAGAAGTTATGTTGAATAATGTTTTAGGAAGCAAATCAATTAAAATTTAGAAACGAAATCAATATGGATAATAAAATATATACCCTCGGAATTGATATTGGAAGCAGTACGATCAAACTGGTTTTAATGGAATACTCTGACAAGCCTGTTGTTATTGATAAAATTAACGAAAAGATAAGGAAAAGAAATCCGGAAAGTATTTCTGATCTGCTATTAGATGGAATGTTAGAGCGAAACAATTTAAAATTTGAGGATATTGCTTATATCGCTTCTACCGGTGAAGGAGAGCTGTTAAAGAGAAAAAGTGGACATTTTTACAGCATGACAACCCATGCCAAAGGAGGACTTTTTTTAAATCCAAATTCTAAAACGGTAGTGGATCTTGGTGCACTTTATGTCAGAGCAATAAACATCAGTGATGAAGGGAAAGTCTTGGATTATAAAATGACGGGTCAATGTGCATCAGGCTCTGGTCAATTTATTGAAAATATTTCCCGTTACCTGGGACTGGCTATAGAAGAAGTAGGAGATGTTTCGTTAAAATCAAGCTCACCTGAATTACCATCAGGAATATGTTCAGTATTGGCTGAAACAGATGTTATCAATATGGTTTCAAGGGGCATCACAACACCTGATATTATAAAAGGCATACATTTATCCATTTCTTCTAAAGTGATAAAGCTTTTGTCTTCAATAAAGGCAGATTCAAGAGTTTCCCTGGTAGGTGGAATGGCCATGAACAAAGGAATGGTTCAGGCTATTGAAGAACTTGGTAATGAATCAAAGCTTGGATTATCATTTTATACACATCCTGATGCCATTTACTCTGGTGCCATTGGTGCAGCAATTTTTGGAGGATTTAGATATTATAAATTAAAAAACAAATAGTTTCTATGAGTAATAAATTGAAAGCCCTATTTGAACCCAAATCGGTGGCACTTATTGGTGCATCATCTAAAACGTTTTCAATTGGTAACGTAATTATCAAAAATTTAATTCATTACAAATTCAAAGGCCCAATTTATCCTATCAATCCAAAAGAAGATGAAATCCGTGGATTGAAGGCTTACAAATCTATAGTAGATGTGCCAGGAGAAGTTGAACTTGCTCATATTGTTATTCCTCCGCAATTTGTGCCCGAAGAAGTAGAAAATTGTGGCAAAAAAGGCGTTAAAGCTATCATTATCAATACAGCCGGTTTCAAAGAAATGGGCGTAGAAGGTCAGGCCTTGGAAAATGATTTCTTAGCAAGGGCCAAAAAATACAACATCCGTATTTTCGGACCCAATTGTCAGGGGATTATCAATTCTGACCCTTATTTTCAAGCATATTGTAATTTTACGTTTACTTATTTTAAGCCAGGTAGTATTTCAATTGTCGCTCAGAGTGGTGGCGTGGGAGCATTGATAATGCAAGCATTGCACGATATGGGTATTGGCATGAGATTGTATGCTTCCAATGGCAATGGTTCTGATATTTCTATCTCAGAAATTATTCAATATTATGGAGATGATGATAAGACAAAAGTAATTATTCTTTACCTTGAAAGCTTGGCTGATACAAAAGAATTTATGGAAGTTGCCACAGCAGTTGCTTTAAAGAAACCTATTTTAGCCATTTCGGCCGGAAGAACTGAAAAAGGAGCTGCTGCTTCAAAATCTCATACCGGAGGTTTGTCAGGGGGTATTACGATGGAACTTATTTTCAGTAAAGCAGGCATTTTGTCTTTTTCTAATCTGGAAGAAATCTGTCATGCTGCTATCGCTTTTTCATCCCAACCTTTACCTCTTGGAAACAACGTAGGAATGATCACAAATACCGGAGGTCCTGCAATTATTGCTACTGACGAGCTTGTGAGTTGTGGAATGAATATTCCTCCACTTTCGGAGAAAGCAAAAACGGCTTTAAAACTTACAATGTTAGAGGCTGCTTCAATAAATAATCCACTTGATGTTGTTGCAACAGCCGGGGCTGCTCACTTTAAAAGCGCCATTGAAGTAATGATGAGTGAAGCACAAATCGCAAGCATTTATCTGACTTTTGTAACGCCACCTTTTGTAGATTGTGTAAGTGTAGCCAAAGAAATGGCTGAAATAAGCAGAAAACAAATAAAACCCATCGTTTGTAATTATATCACTGATAAACAAAATTGGGGTGATACTTCATTTCAATTGAATGAGGGCGGTATTCCTTGTTACGACTATCCAGAAACTGCCGCCAAAGCGCTTTCAGCATTAGTTAGATATGGCAATATCCGTTCGAAGGAAAAAGGGGAGATAAAAAGATTTTCAGATATAAACAAAGAAAGAGCCATCGCTATTTTTGATGCTGCAAAAGCTCAACATAAGGAAGTGCTTTCAGCAAAAGATGTCTATGAGATCCTGGAGGCTTACAAAATTCCAATTGCTCAATGGCGAATTGCTCATACAATTGAAGATGCCGTTGCTGCAGCAGAAAAATTAGGATATCCATTGGTTATCAAAGCCGATTCAGAAAAAATAATTCATAAAAGTGATGTTGGGGGTGTAGTTGTAAATGTAAAGAGTAGCGAAGAAGTCAGCACTGTAGTTCAGGATATGAAGACTCGGCTACAGCAAAATGATTTAAAATTCTTTCTGCAAGAATTTTTAACCGAAGAAAGTCGTGAATTGATTATTGGTGTTAAAGAAGAAGAAGGATTAGGCCACCTGATCATGTTTGGTATGGGTGGTGTTATGGTTGAGGTTTATAAGGATGTTGTATTCAAAATAGCACCAATTACCGGCCTTGAAGCAAATGAAATGGTCCAAAACATTCAATCATCGGCTTTATTGAATGACTTCAGAGGAAGAAAAGGAGTGGATAAAGGAAAAATAATTGAAATTTTACAACGGATTTCAACCTTGGTATATGATTTTCCTGAGATCAAAGAAATTGATTTAAACCCGATTTTTGCTACCCAAAATAGAGTTTGTGTAGTCGACGCTCGCATTATAATGTAATTAGTATTGATTTTTATTGGCATTAAAAAACAAAAATTATGGAAAAAAAAATGTTTAGATTCGGAATTATTGGTCTTGGACCAGTTGGACAAACTTTAGCTGTTCATTTAAAAGAAGCTGGGTGCGAAGTTGCTGTTACAGATAGAGATAGGAACAAACTTGCATTGATTAGAAATTCTGGCATTGAATTGGTTAATAAAATTGAGAAACAAGGTTATTTTAAACATGTGTATAATTCTATTGAAGAATTACTTGAACATGATATCGATGTTTTGATAAGTGCTGTGAAAGATTATCATACCGATAAAGTAATTGAAGAAATTGCAAAGTGTGAAAAAAAGGACTTTTATATATTATCTGCTCAAAATGGAATAGGGGTTAAGAAAAAATACTTTTCCTTGTTTGATGAATCAAAAGTTTTCAGAATGGTTGTAAATTATGCCGGCAATCTTCATGCACCTAATGTAACTGGAATTAGCTTTTTTAATCCGCCAAATTATATAGGTTCCGTGGATGATTCTCATCCTGAGATAGCAAGTCAAATAGCAGATCTTCTTACAAATGCAGGATTGCAAACAGAAAGTGTGGGCTCTTTTGAAGTGGTAAACAAAGTTTGGCAAAAAACTATTTTAAATGCAGCATTAAGTCCTTTATGTGCAATTTCTAATCTCACTATGAAAGAAGCGATGGATAATCCTGATACACTTGAAATTGTGGAACAAATTATATACGAAGCTGTTGAAGTTGCCAGGGCAGAGGAAATTAAATTGCCAGAAAATTTTGTGAAATTATGTATCAGATATTTAAGAGGTGCCGGAAATCACATGCCTTCATTGGCTGTCGATTTAATCAATAAAAAAGAAACTGAAATAGATTATATGAACGGGAAAATTGTTGAGTATGGTCGTAAACATTACATAAAAACACCTTTAAACTTAACATTTACAAACCTGGTTAAATCTATCACACTAAAAAATAAAAATGGTACAATAAAATAGTCTTAAATTAAAATTTTAAAAGCAAGAAAATATGGAAGAGAAAATGTATTCCTGGAAAATGGGAGAATTAAAAGCCGGTTTTCAACTTGTAGAAAGCGAATTGCCAACATTAGACTATGATGAAGCCTTAATTTTAATTGCTGGATGTGGCGTTTGTCATACAGATTTGAGTTTCTGGCATTTTGGGGTTAAAACCAAAAAAGAATTACCTTTAACCTTGGGTCATGAAATCAGCGGTAAAGTAATTGCCGGACCAAGCCATTGGCTTGGTAAAAATGTAATTATTCCTGCAGTACTTCCCTGCGGAGAGTGCGAGCTTTGTAAAAAAGGTAGAAGCAATATGTGTCAGCAACAACGCATGCCAGGTAACGATTTTGACGGAGGTTTTGCATCTCATATTAAGGTTCCTGCCAAATTTTTATGTCATGTCCCAGATGCTGTACTGGAAAAATACCCTTTAGAGAAATTAGCGGTCGTAGCCGATGCAATTTCCACTCCTTATCAGGTGTTAAAAAAATCAGAACTTGAAGCAGGTGACTTAGCTATCGTAATTGGAGTTGGTGGTGTGGGTGTTTATGGAGCTTTGATTGCCAAAATTTTGGGAGCCAAAGTTTTAGCCATTGATATTGATGATGAAAAACTAAATACAGCCAAGAAAAACGGGGTAGATGCTGCATTAAATATCAAAGATCTTGATTTTAAAACCATTAAAGGAAGAGTAATTGAAATTGCTAAAGAACTGGGAGTTTCTCGCTATGGGTGGAAGATTTTTGAAATTTCAGGAACCAAAGCGGGTCAGGAATTAGCGTATAATTTATTGACTTTTACATCTACGCTTTCTATAGTTGGTTTCACTATGGATAAGCCTGAAGTCCGTCTTAGCAATCTGATGGCTTTTGATGCAAAAGTTATTGGTACCTGGGGCTGTAAACCCGAATTATATCCTGAAGTAATTGAGTTAATTGCAACCGGAAAATTAAAAATTGACGATTTTATTGAACTGATACCAATGTCTCAAATTAATGAGGTTTTCCAAAATACACTTGAACACAAGTACAAAAAAAGATCAATTTTAGTTCCAGATTTTAAATAGTATTATTAATCTTCAAAAATAGAATTATGTTAGCAAGCCACAATCTGATAAAACACGAATACCAACATATAATTTATGAAATGCGTCCTTGTAAAGATAAACTCGGCAATGCAATCACTGGACTTTTTAATGCATGGATAGTATTGAACAATCCAAGTCAGTATAATTCCTATACTACAGATGCTGTAAAAGAAGTAATTCTTGCAATGCGGGAATCTTCAAACGACAGAAGCGTAGTTGCTGTTGTTTTCACCGGAGTAGGTGATAAAGCATTTTGTACAGGAGGAAATACAAAAGAATATGCAGAATATTATGCAGGTAATCCTCAGGAATACAAACAATATATGCGTTTGTTCTGCGATATGGTTTCTTCAATATTAATGAATGATAAACCGGTAATTTGCCGTGTAAACGGGATGAGAATTGGTGGTGGTCAAGAAATTGGTATGGCCTGTGATTTTTCAATATCTCAGGACCTTGCACGATTCGGACAGGCTGGGCCCAAACATGGAAGTGCTCCTGATGGCGGCTCAACTGACTTTTTACCCTTATTTGTAGGTATTGAAAATGCAATGTTCTCTTGTACCGTTTGCGATCCCTGGTCGGCACACGAAGCCCTTCATTATGGCTTGTTAACAGAAGTTGTCCCTGCATTAAAAGTAAATGGAGAATATGTTCCTAATCCAATGGTGCATGTCAATAAATGGGTGGACGATAAAGGCCATCTGATTTATGGAAAATCCAAAACTGGGGAAGAACTGGCTAAAGCTAAAGAAGTGATGAAATCCGGTGTGGTTGATTTATCAGCTTTGGATGAAGCGATTGATAAATACTGCACCAAATTGCTGTATACGATGCCAAATTGTCTGAGCAAAACAATTAACTCACTTCGTAAACACAAACTTGAATTTTGGGATAAAAACAAAGAAAGCAATAGAGATTGGTTGGCATTGAATATGATGACCGAAGGTAAAGCCGGATTCAGGGCATTTAATGATGGACCTAAAGACAACAGAGAGGCCGATTTTATAAAATTGCGTCAATTACTTGCTGAGGGGCACGAATGGAACGATGAACTAATACGTCAGATTTCACCTCAATTTCAATAATTAATCTTCAATAAATTATGCAAAAGATTCAATTAGAATATTTATACGAAAATTCTGTAGCCAGGATTATTTTGGACGATGGAAAAGGCAATGTTCTCGATGATATCATGATGAACGAACTGATAACTACCCTGACTTCTTTTAAAGAAAATAAAGATATCAAGCTCGTTACATTTGAAGGGGCAGGTAAACATTTTTCTTTTGGTGCCAGTGTTGAAGAACATACCAAAGAAAATGCACTTAAAATGCTTAGCACTTTTCATAAAATATTTCAGACTATAGTTGAGTTATATATTCCAACACTGGCTAAAATTTCTGGTCAGTGTTTGGGTGGAGGACTTGAATTAGCCTTGGTTTGTAACTTTATGTTTGCCGATAAATCAGCAAAATTAGGTCAGCCTGAGATTATCTTGGGTGTTTTTGCGCCACCAGCTTCTATTATGTTGCCTTTAAAAATTGGAAATGCGAAAGCTGAAGAACTTTTAATTTGTGGTAAAATATTTTCAGCAGACGAAGCTAAAAACTTAGGATTACTCAATGAGGTATATGAAGATAAAGCAAGTATGGAGATAAATGTAGAGCAATGGATTGCCAATAATATCTTACCTAAAAGTGCTTCATCATTAAAATATGCCACCCGAGCTGCAAGAGCTTCTTTCGATTATTTTATGAATAAAAATCTTGACCTTTTTAGAGATTTGTTCGTAAATGAATTGATGGAAACCGAAGATGCGAATGAGGGTATTGTATCGTTTTTAGAAAAAAGGAAACCTGTCTGGAAAAATAAATAATAGATGTCAGAAAAACAAGAAATAATAAAACTTCAATCTGTTGCAAACCTACGTGTTACAATGGATGATTATTTTGTAAGGCTAAGGACTGCAGACGAAACTAAGAATAAAAAAATAGCTTGGTGTACAAGTGTTGGCCCTGCTGAATTGCTCTATTCTTTGGGGTTTGAGGTTTATTTTCCTGAAAATCATGGGGCCATGTTAGGTGCTTCAAAAACAGCCGATAAATACATTCCTACTGCAGTGTCTCATGGCTTTTCTCCTGATATTTGTTCCTATTTAACAAGTGATATCGGCGCTTTTCTTCAAAATGAAACACCTTTACAAAAGAGTGGGTTTAAGTCGGTACCAACACCTGACATTTTAGTTTATAACACCAATCAATGTCGGGAAGTCGGCGATTGGTTTGCTTACTATGGCAGACATTTTAAAGTGCCTGTCCTTGAAATTAATACACCTCTATGTATTAATCAGCTGACATCAAGTATAATACACGATGTTGCTGAGCAATTTAAAGCAATCATTCCTGAGCTTGAAAAAGTTGCTGCCCAGAAATTCGACATCGACAAATTCAGGCAAACGATTGCCTTGTCGCATGATGCATGTGTTTTATGGCGTCAGGTATTAGAAACAGCCAAAAACAAACCATCTCCTATCAATTTCTTTGATTCAGCTATTCATATGGGTCCTATCGTTGTGATGCGCGGAACTGAATATGCCCTGGATTATTATAAGATTTTACGCTCAGAATTGCAGGATAGAATTAAAAATGGGATTTCATCAGTTCCAAACGAACGCTTGAGGATTTATTGGGATGGAATGCCACTTTGGTATAAATTAAGTAGCCATGCAAAAATGTTTGCCGGGCTTGATACTTGTATCGTTGCTTCTACCTATTGCAACAGTTGGATTTTTGATGATTTAGATCCCAAAGACCCCTTCGAATCATCTGCTCTGGCATATTGTAAGCTTTTTATAGTAAGAGCGGATGAGGAAAAAGAAAAGGTGCTTGAAAAGCTTTTATCTGAGTTTTCGATTGATGGAGTTATTTATCACGAATCAAAAACATGCCCGCGGAACTCAAATAACAGATATGGTTTGCAAAACAGATTGTCAGCAAAGACAAAAATTCCTTTTATTGAAATACATGGGGATTTGAATGACTCAAGATGTTACAGCGAAGAACAAAGCATCATTTCTTTTGAAACCTTTATTCAGCAATTATCTATTAAAAAATAAGCATCATTTTAGCTAAGTGAAAATTTCAGAAACAAAAAAATAAAAATGTACCGAATAGGAATTGATTTAGGATCATCTTTTACCAAAGGAGTTCTTGTAAATGAGCAAAACGAAGTGGTCGATTATTTTGTATCGCGCACGGGTTTTGACTTTTGTAAAGCCTCTCATAAAGTGATTGATTATTTTTCAAGCCTCCATAAAATAGAATATCCAATATACACTTGTGGCTATGGCCGGGAAAAACTTGATGTAGCTTCTGTTTCAAATTCTGAAATTATCGCATTATCCAAAGCCGTTTATACTATTTATCAAAAGCAATGCACTGTTATTGATATTGGAGGTCAGGATACTAAATATATTAAAATAAACAATATTGGGCAAGTTGATAAATTTAAAATGAACCGTAAGTGTGCCGCTGGAACGGGGTCCTTTTTAGAGGAAATTGCATTTCGGCTGGATATTTCTGCATTGGAATTTAATCAACTGGCCGAACAAGCCACTGAAGAAATAAAGATTAATAGCTTTTGTACAGTTTTTGCAGTTTCTGAAATTGTTGGTATGATTAGCAATGGTTCTAATATGCCGGGCATTGTTTTGGGAATCTACAATTCCATCATCGAGAGAAGCATTGAACTTGCTTTAATTGAGGACCTTTTAATTATTACTGGTGGGATCCCCGACAATCATCCAATGATTGTTAAATTGTTTCAAAAGAGATTTTCAAATTGTGTTACACCTGTAAAATCTCAGTTTCTGGCTGCCTATGGCTGCGTATTGTTAAATCCTTAACTTAATAAATAATCAAAATGAGCATATGGTTTAAACCTTATAGAATTGAAGATCTGCAAGATAAAATTGCAAATACACTTGCTGAAGCTTTAGGTATTATACTAACTGAAATAACTTCTGATTCTCTGAAATGCAAGATGGAGGTGATGCCTAAAACAAAACAATCTATGGGCGTATTGCATGGAGGTGCTTCTGCCGCTTTATGCGAAACATTGGGAAGTATTGCTTCTAATCTGATTGTAGATATTGAACATTTCTATTGTTTGGGACTTGATATTAATGCTAGTCATATTCGACCTGTTTTTGAAGGTTTTGTATTTGCAGAAGCTAAGCCGGTTCATCTTGGAAGAAAAACCCATGTTTGGAGAATTGATATTACGAATGCTGATAATAAATTGATATGTACCAGTAGATTAACAATGATAGTGCTTAAGGTTGCTGATAAGAAAAAATCTTTACAAACCTATTCTTAATAATTAAGTTGAACCTAAACTATTTATAAATTTTTACATTCAAATAATTTAGAAAAATCAATAACTATATATCTGTACTATGAGTAAAAAACAAAAAGAAGTCGTGATTGTAAGCGCAGCACGCACACCAATTGGGAAACATGGAGGTTTTTACAACGATATTTCTGCTGAAGATTTAGCGGTATTGGCAATGACAGAAGCAATAGAACGTTCGAAAATTGATTTAAAGAAAATCAAAATAGATCAGATCGTTGCCGGTATGATTTATATTGATTCAGAAAATCAGCAGATTTATTTACCCAGAAACGTAGCTACTCGAACTGCTAAAAAATTTAAAGATACTGACAATTTGAATGTTGCACCAGGTAAAACTACATTGCGCATTTGTGGAACAGGTTTTCAGGTGATTGCAGATGCATATGATGCCATTTGTCTGGATAATGCCAATTGTGTTATTTCTTTTGGCACCGAAAATATGTCACGTACCAACCTCATTCATCAGGGGAGGAGGAAAAAAGACGGTGTCTGGGAATTTGATGATGCTCCAATGAAAGATTATCTGTTGGAAGGGTTTAATCATAATCTGTTCAAAACGCTGATGCCCAAAACTGCCGAAGAATACGGGAGCTTGGTTGGTATAAGCCGAAACGATTGCGATGAATTTTCTTTTCTGAGTCATGTGAGGGCAAAAGAAGCACAAGCTAAGCAATGGAATAGGTTCAACAAAGAAAGCAAAACCCATAATTACCTAAAAGGAATTTTTACAGTAGATACTGTTGACCAGGCAGGGAATGCATTGTGTGTATGGAAAGACGAAGGAACAAAATACGACATTAGTATTGAAGAATTAAAAAACCTTCGTCCGCTTTTAAAAACAGATGGGATGGTAACTCCGGGAACATCCAGTCAGATCAGCGATGGTGCTGCATGTGCAATATTGATGGACAGAGAATTTGCCGATAAAAATAAAATCCCTTATCTGGCTGTCGTCAAAGGATATGAATTTGCAACGGTTGACCCTTGTATCATGGGGCAAGGACCCGTTCCTGCCATTAAAAATCTGATGTCGAAATTAAATCTAAAAATAGCTGATATTGATTTGTTTGAAGTTAATGAAGCCTTTGCTGCTCAATATCTTGGTGTTGAAAAAGAATTGAAATTGCCGAGAGTTAAAACAAATGTAAACGGTGGTGCTATAGCTATAGGACACAATATTGCTGCCAGCGGTCTAAGAATTACCACCGACCTTATTTACGAATTGAAAAGGCAGAATAAAAAGATTGGGATAGCCTCAGCCTGTATTGGCGGTGGACAGGGTGGTGCAATATGCATTGAAATAGTTTAAGTAAAGCATTTACAAATCACAAAATAAAAAAGGAGATAATATGGGAACATGTTTTTCTTACGGCAATAAAATATTGCAAAAAGAAATTACTAAATTAAACAGTGTTAAGAAAATTGCGCTGATTGGTTCCGGGACAATGGGAATCGGTATAGGTATTGATATTCTGAATAAAACAAAATATGATGTGATTTTTATTGATGTTTCGGAAGCATCCTTAAAAAGAGCTCAAAATGAGATCAAAGCTTACTTTGAAGGAATGGTCAAGGGAGGCAGAATTATGGAGGAGCATCTTGGTTCTTATTTGCAAAGGCTTAGCTATACAAAAGATTTTAATACGCTACAAGAAGCAGAAATTATCTGGGAAGTAGCCACCGAAAAAATTGAAATTAAGAAACATATTTTTGAAAATATAGAGAAATATGTTGACCAGGAAAAGCTGGTTTTGGTATTTTCCAATACTTCTTCTCATACAACAGAAGAATTGGCCGTGCTTTTTAATGATAATTTTCTGAGAGATAAATTTTTAACTGGACATGGTTATTTTCCTTTTCATGCAAATCGTTTGTTTGATGTAATGAAGGGAAAATATGCTTCTGAATCTACTTTTGTTGCAGGGGTGGCTTTTGCTGAGCAAATTCTAGAAAAGAAAGTGATTGCACTTCGCAACGATCATCACGGTTATATTGCTGATCCTATTTTTGAAGGAATGGGTGCTATCATCAGTTGGGATATTAAGCAGGGCCAGGATATGGTCGAATTGCCAATGGTTTTTGCAATGTTAACTGCAAATCCTTTTGAAGTGCTCGACCGAACAGGTCACATGCCTTATACTGAGTGTGCAAAACATTTAGGGAAAGCATTACCTGCCGACGATCGTTTAAGAGTTGTTTATAATCAGGAAAGCAGACATTACCCTCAATGGATTGAAGATCTTGAAAAGGCTGGCAGAATAGGTATCAACACTCCTGGAAAAGAAGGATTCTTTAAATGGGAAGGGAAAGCAAATCAAGAAAAAAAACAAAAGGTATATGACCCCAAAACCAAAAAATATATTGATATAAATGAAATCAATTACGCTGATTATTTCTCATTGTTTGAAGCGGATGCAATCGACCACAGAGCATCGTCCATCAGAAGTATTGAAGGCTTAATTAAAGTGGCCGAATCAAATGATAAAGGTGGATCAGCTTTCAGAAGATATGTGATTCCAATTTTATTGTATGGTTTAGATTTAATTCAGGACAATCATGCTACAGCAGCCGATATCAATGCTTCCTCAAAAGTGGGTTTGAGATTTAAATATGGTGTCTGTGAAATTTTGGATGGTTTCTTCAATTATTTCGGGATTGATGGTTTCAGGGCTTTGGTTAAAAAATCAGGAGTTGAGAATGCTGACAGACCAGAACTGTACGATGTTGATGGCTTAGTTGGTCCAAGAAAAGGAAAGCCAAGTCTCATACATACCATGAAAAAGAATGGTTGGATTAATTTACTGGGTTATGGTCGAATTTACAAAACAGCAGTTAGCCAGCGAAATTTTAATACAGGTGAAATGGATATCTATTACAATGATTTGCGCTATGTTTATCCAAACAAAAAAGACAGGGTTGCTTCCATTATATTCGACAATCCTATGCGTGGGAACGTTTGGAACAAAAACACCATTGATCAATTAGACCATGCCATTGGGATTTCTGTAGAATTATATGAAAAGGGATTATTGGGAGCTATATTATTTACCGCATGCGGAACCGGAATGAGAATGCTGGGTGCAGATGCCCGTCAGTTTAATAAAGGCTGGTTTGATGCTAAAAAAGGATACCAGTTCCTTGGGGAAGAAGATGCTTCTTATTTTACCAAAGCAGGTATGAAACTATTCAGGTTTATTCAGGAATCTCCCATCTGGACCATTGGCGTTTTTGGCGAAAAGTGGGGTGGGGGAGCTGAGTTCACTTATTTCTTAAACCAACGTTTTGATGTAGTATTGAAAGGTGTTGAATTTGATTCTTTGCAACGGAAAAATGTGTTTCGCGAAAAGAAAAACTACAATCAACCTGAAATTGAATATGCAATTCTTGGTGGATTTGGTGCTGTACAGGAATTGGTTCGCCTGGGTTTTGGTGAGTCATTAATTGACGAACTTTTCCTACAAGGAATGACTGCTGAACGAGCTTACCAATTGGGCTTATCCAATGGATTGGACGAAAACGAATTCAATTTGCTTGAGAAAGCATATGAATTAGCACGGATGAAGCAAAAATATGCAGTTCCTTATTCGGTGGCACTCTATAATTTACATAAGAAAAATGCATTTCTCGAAGGTTGCAATGACGAACAATTGGTGAAAGATACCGGCGAAACTTTCAATCCTGAGAAAAATCCCTATGTAACTACTGGTTTATTAAGACTGCTGAATATGGGTGGCCGTAATCCTCAGCTAGATTTATCGGTTCATGGGAAATTGCCTGGTTGGGAAAATAATTATAAGACTTTGTATCAGGAGTAAACTATTAATAAGTATAAATTATCAGAGGTCTGAATTTAATTTCAGGCCTTTTTTTTTAAAGACTTTTATTGTATTAGAAAAACACGGTTCAATTTTTCATCAACATTAAAATATCAAAATAATTTATAAAAATAAGTGAGAAAATACTTTTTTCTATTTATATTTTGTAACTTTGACTGGTAAATTAAAGTTATTTATTATATAGAAGCAACTTCTTTTATTAAAGATTTATATATAAATCCACCGATAAAACATGTAATTTAATAATAAATGAAAAATAAAATCATTATCCCAACCGACCTGACCAACGTTGCCAGGCAGGCAATACATCAAGCCTGCCTGATTGCAGAAAAATCCCATTCCGCATTATGCTTATTGCATGTATTAAATGACAAATCTCCTTCAGAAGAAGAGGTTGTAAAACAACTTGATTTTGAAGCGGATGCCATTCAAAAACAATATTCGTTGAAGTGTGAAGTGTTGATACTGGCGGGTAATCTTTTTGACGTAATTCCCAATGTTACCATAGAAGATGATTTCGATCTGATGGTGATAGGGACGCATGGTATCAAGGGTGTTAAGCAAATGCTCTTTGGTGCCAACATCCTTAAGCTGGTGGAAAAGATAAGTATTCCTGTTCTGGTGATTCAGGAAGAAACTAACCTTTTAAAATCCTTTGATAAGATTGTTTTTCCTGTCAGCAGTCATGAATCTTTTATATCAGCATTGGATGCTGTAATTTATTTTACTTCTGTTTTTGATTCGGAGGTTATATTATACTCAATTAATAAACCCGGTTTTGACTGGCCAGAACAATTGTTGATTAATATTAAGCAGACAAGCCATCTTTTCGAAGAAAATGGAGTGAAAATGATAAGGGTTAAAGAAGAACAAAATGTGTATTCAATGGGTTATGCAAGACAAACATTAAAATATGCTCATGCTGCTGAAGCAAATGTAATTTGCATCATGTCAGTACCTTCGCAGGAATATTATTATTTTGCCCATGCCGATAAAGAAGCCATGTTAATGAATGAATATCATCTTCCTATACTTTTTTTAGGAAGAAAGGTTGTTCAAAGGTAGTTCAAAGGAAATATTTATTGAAATAAAACTATTCTAAAATTAGTAAACAAACTCTATCAAAATTCCCTTTTAATGACCATTGCAGTAGTTACACCACCTCCACCGCAAATAGAAGCTACGCAATATGTTTTATTGAGTCGTTTCAGAGCATAATATCCTGTAACCAATATACGTGCTCCACTGATGCCTGTAGGATGGCCTAAGGCAATTGCGCCCCCGTTAACATTCAATTTTTCTGTGGGGATATTCAGTGATTTTTGATTGGATAAAACCTGAACGGCAAAGGCTTCATTGATTTCAACAATGTCCATGTCTTCTAAAGTCAAATTGGCTTTTTTCAAGGCAGCTGGAATTGCGACAGATGGGCCTTCACCCATTATAGAAGGATTGACTGCAAGCTGAGCATACGAAACGATTGAAAAGAGAGGAGTAAGATTTAATTCGCCAGCTTTTTTGCGGCTCATGACCACCAAAGCAGTAGCACCATCACTCAAGCCACATGAATTACCAGCTGTAACTGAGCCGACTTCTTTTCGGAAAGCAGGTTTTATCTTTGCAAGGTCTTCAAGTTTAACATTTGTACGAATGGTTTCATCCATATCAAAAATTAAGGGTTCAGTATTTTTAGCTCCTTGTATTTCAATTGGAACAATTTCATCATTAAACCATCCGTTTTTTTGCGCTTGTGAAGCTTTTAAATGGCTGTTCATAGCATACTGGTCTTGTTCTTCACGGGAGATTATGTATTTATCGTACAAATTTTCGGCAGTTTCTCCCATGCCTTGTCCTATTAATGGGTCAATGCTATCACTCCAACCATCTTCCAGGATTTTGTTTCCCATTTTAAAACCATCCCAACGGGCATTTTTTAACAAATAGGGAATAGAGCTCATGCTGTCAAAGCCACCAACAACCATAATTTCTGCCTCTCCCAGACGAATAGCCTGTGAAGCCATAGCCAAAGACCTCATTCCCGAAGGACATGCCATGTTCAATGTAATTACAGGTGTTTCAATAGCAATGCCTCCTTTAATAGCAGCTGTTCTGGCAGGGTTAGGTCCATTTCCTGCCTGGCGGCAACTACCTAAAATTACATCGTCTACCTGAGAGCCTGTAATAGAAATACGCTTTAAAACTTCTTTAATGACAGTTGCTCCTAATTCGTAAGAAGGTATATTTCTGAGTGTTCCGCCAAATTTACCCATAGCAGTTCGGCAGGCTGAAACAATTACGATATCGGTAATATCCATTATTTTTTATTTAAATTCTTAAATTTACAATTCAATTAAATATATTGACCACCATCAACCTTTATCACTTCTCCAGTAATATGGCGAGCCAATTCACTCGATAAAAATGCAACAACATTCGCAATATCTTCAGGTTCGCCTATTCTACCTATAATAATGTCAGCTATTGCTTGTGTACGGACACTATCATCAGCTGTCTTCATCATTTCTGTTTCAATTAATCCAGGAGCAACCGCATTCACGTTTACATTGTATTTTCCAAGTTCTTTGGCAACAGTTTTAGTTAGTCCTATGATACCTGCTTTAGCTGCAGAATAGTTCGACTGTCCAAATTTACCACGCATTCCGTTTATAGATGTAATATTAATAATCTTTCCAGATTTTTGATCACGAAACAATGGAGATACTGCTCTGATATAATTAAAATAGCCTTTTAGGTTGATATTGATAACCCTATCCCATTGCTCTTCCGTCATTTTCCAGATTACACCGTCTTGATTAATACCTGCATTGTTTACCAGAATATCAATTTTTTTGAATTTCTTCAGGATTATATTTACAGCATTTTCAGCTTCCTTGAAATTTGAAATATCAGCAAGGATTACGCATCCATTTCTGCCTATGTTTTCAATTTTTTTAAGCACTTCATTGGCTTCTTTTTCTTTGCGATCAACAATGGCAATGTCTGCCCCTAGTTCAGCTAATTTCATCGCAATAGCAGCACCAATTCCCTGACTTCCACCCGTTACAATAGCAGTTTTGCCTTTTAAATTCATTTTTTGTTGTGTTATTTTTTTAAAGACTTAGAATAATTGTAATTCCTGAAAACTTCTTCGTAAATATAAAGCTATCATTTCTTTCCTGTACTTTCTCGAATAGATATCATTATCAACTGTTCTGGCTTTTTTTGTTAATTGTAAAATAATTTCATCTAAGTTATCATGAATATTCCCTTCATAAACAATAGGTTTTGGGTCAACACCTCCTAAAACAATTATTAGTTTGCCTTCTTTATTTTTAGTGACAGCAGTGATTAATGCACCAAAATCTATGCTTTCACGCTGACGTAATTTTTTATAAACAGTTTTAAATTCGTCTTGATTAGAAATTAAAATGGATTTGATGATGGCCGTTTTACTTAGATTTCGTGGATTCACACCATCACCGGTGTAAATGCTTTCGATGGGCAGGATGGTAGTTTGCAGATTGTCAATTATTTCTATTTTAGCGTTCATACTGATAAGCACAATTGCAGTATCTGAAACGAATTTCGACAAACAATTGTTTTTACCGCCTGTTGCGAGGCAAATTTCTCCATTGCATTTTAAACAATATCCGGCTGATTTTCGCCACCATTCGCTTTGATTATAAAATGTGCAACGATTTTCGCATAATAAATTTCCACCTAAAGTAGCTGTTTTTCGTATCATTGGAGAGGCAACTGCATGTGCTGCTTCTAGTAAGGTAGGAAAATATTCTGTCAGTATGCTGTGTTTTTTTAAATCATCCAGTTTAATCAAACTGCCTATTTCGATATTGTTTTCTTTTGCTATAATTTGTTTTAAATCACGAATTCCTGAAATGTCAATCAAGACTTTTGCGTCTTCATTTCCTTGGAATTTGTTGACAATAACATCAGTTCCTCCTGCTATATAATGAAAACTATCAATGTTTTTATTTGCTTCTATGATAGCTTCTTCAACGGATTTAGCGTTGAAATATATTTGTTCTGTGATCATTCCTGCCTAATTTTATTATTAAATCTGCTTTGTTTTTATCTGATTTAAAACATCTTCTGCATTTATCGGTAATTTAGTAATTCGAACACCTACAGCATTGAACACTGCATTGGCAATAGCCGGGATTACTGGGTGAATGGCCCCTTCTCCTGATTCTTTGGCTCCAAAAGGTCCTTCAGGATCTATGGTTTCAATAATATTTGCATGAATATCAGGTGTATCTAATGTTGTTGGTATTTTGTAGTCAAGAAAATTATTGTTCAACAATAATCCTTTATAGTATTTCATCTGTTCGCTAATAGCTTGCCCGGCACCCATATGCCAGGAGCCTTCCAGCTGACCTTCCACGGCCATTGGATTGAGTGCTTTTCCACAATCATGAGCTCCCCAAACATTTAGAACTTTTACCTGACCGGTATCTGTATCCACTTTCACTTCTGCAACACAAGCTCCAAAAGTATAGGAAGGACTCAATCCTGCACCGGAACCTTTGAAATCACCACCCAATTTTGGGGATATATATTTTCCACTTACAGAAACTGCTCCTCGTTTTGCTGTAAAAATATCTACTGTTTCCATCCACGTTAAATCAAGTGTTTTATCATTGGTAAATACCCTGCTATTTGAAAAATACAGTTCTGCTGCATCGATTTCTCTTTTTTGAACAATGGATGCAATGATTTCTTTCTTCAAATTTTCGGCTGCATCTTTAGCCGCATTACCGGCCATAAATGTTACCCTACTCGAATAACTGCCAAAATCAACAGGTGTAAGTAATGTATCGGCAGCCAAAACAAATATTTTATCCATGCTGATACCCAGTACTTCAGCAACAATAATTGCAAGCATGGTATCGCTTCCCTGTCCAATGTCGCTTGAACCTGAGGTTATTAAAACACGTCCATCAAAATCAAGTTTCAGATGTACTACCGATTGTGGTAATTCGTTCCAGATTATAGGCAGGGCACTACCACTGATAAAAAATCCACAGGCAACACCCAATCCGTGACCATTTTCTAGTTTTCCAATTCTTTGTTTCCATTCCGATTCATCCATCACTTTCAGCAAGGCTTCGCGGCTTCCATTTGAGGTGATGCGGTATTGGCCAACTGTTAATGTATTAGAATCAAGGAAATTTTTTAGTCTCAGTTCGCAAGGGTCAACGTTAATTTTGCTAGCCAAATCGTCAATCAGCGATTCCACAGCAAAGCGCGAATTTACAGCCCCATGCCCCCGCATAGCTCCGCATTGTGGTTTGTTGGTATAGACCCTGAAAGTTCTGAATCCAAAATTGTCTAATTTATAAGGTGCCTGGAGCAATACTCCATTGTAATAAGAGGTTACAACGCCAAAACTACCATATGCACCGCCATCAATAGCAATGTCAGCATCAAGTACTTTAAAAAAACCATCTTTGGAAATGCCCATTTCTACTAACATCTTCGAAGGATGTCGGCCATGGTTGGTAAGAAAGACTTCTTCCCTTGATAATCTAACTTTGACGGGTCTTCCAGTCTTACGTGCCAAATGAGCAACGATCATCTCGTGAGGAAATGGGTCGCTTTTGCCACCAAAACCACCACCAAGGTAAGGTTTTATTACCCTGACCCGACTTAAAGGAACTTCCATCACTTTTGCCAATGCACGATGAAGATAATGAGGGACCTGCGTTGCAGTTGTAATTGTCAAACCATTTTCGTCCCAAAAAGCGGTAGCAGCATGCGGTTCTGTAAAACCGTGATTGATACCCAGAAACTCAAATGACATTTTAGAAGTGATAGCTGCCTCTTTCAGGCCTTGTTGTTGATCACCAAAGCGCAATTCAGCTTTTTTATGAATATTGTTGTTAAATTTACCGGCTTCATGAATTTTTTCATGCTCTCCGACATCATTCAACGAATCTTCGATTTCCAAAAAAGCTTTTAACGGTTTGTATTTTACCTTGATTAATTTGCAGGCCAGGCTTGCAATTTCTTCGCTATCGGCCGCAACAGCAGCAACGATTTCACCAATGTAACGGACTTTATCAACTGCCATTGCAGTTTCGTCTTGTGATATAGGGAGTACCCCAAATGTAATTGGTAATTCTTTGCCTGTTGTAATATAATGAACACCTTCTATTTTAAGGGCTTCAGTTGTATCTATATTTTCAATTTTGGCGTGAGAATAGCTACTGCGAAGAAATCTACAGTGCAATGCATTTTTGATGATAATATCATCTGCATAATCGGCTCCGCCTTTCACTTTCTTTTCAGCTTCAATATAAGGTCTTGAAATTCCAACCGCTTTTGTTTGATCTGAATTAGTTGGTTGAATATTAACTGATAAATTAGATTCTTCGAGTACATATTCGGCAACAGCAGCTATCACTTTTTTATAACCGGTACATCTGCATAAATTTCCAGACAAACCATCTTTGATTTGGTGCATCAAAGATGCGATACCTTCGTCTATTTTGACTGTTGGCGCAAGGCTTAGTGCTGTCATTACCATTCCAGGTGTACAAAACCCACATTGTATGGCACCTTTTTCTACAAATTTTTCCTGTAGTTTATGTAATTTCCCATCTTTTGCCAGCGCTTCAATTGTTATAATTTCAGCATTTTCGCAACGTAAAACAGGTGTAATACAACTTAAGACCGCTTCGTTGTTTACTAATACGGTGCAGGCTCCACAACTGCCTTGTTCACAACCGATTTTGGTTCCCGTTAAACCCACTTTTTCCCGTATCACAGTCGACAACATTTCATGGTCATTCACCATAAGGTTGTATTGCTTTCC
>CAZCBG010000002.1:0-93546 GCA_964496885.1 uncultured Bacteroides sp.
ATCAAACCGGCGTGGATTTAACCGATGCCCTTGAGAAGAATTTGGAAAAGAAAAGCAGCAGAGATGCATCCCGTCATTTGAACAATGAAAAGCTTAGATAAAAAGAATAATAATCCATCAATCAAGCATTCAGCATATTATTGATTTCAATTTTACTTATATGAAACAGCTAGTTTTCCTCATTTTTTTACTTCTGAATTTAATCAGGTTTTCAAGTGCTCAGACTTCTTTCACTGTCGCTGATCTTAAAATTAGTTTTGATCAGAAAGGGAATTATACAGAAATCACCAATCTGAAGACAAAACTTAACTATTTGTCTAAAGATACTATTTCTCCCCTGATTACCTTGATTTCACAAAGCAAAAGCTATCTGCCTTCATCCATGCATTGCAATAGATCAAACAATATTCTATCGTTGCAATACAATGAAGTAGGCATTACTATTGATATTCAATTAGTTTTACGAAAAACACATCTGAGTCTTGAAATCATCAAAGCTGAACCCACAGACAAAATAGAAGCCATCGTTTGGGGTCCGATGCCTTTAGTTATTTCAAAAACGATAGGTGAAATTATCGGAGTTGTAAGAGATGATAAAGTTGCCATTGGCCTGCAGGTACTGAATGTTAAAACCGAGGGAGGAAATTACAGCCGGGAAGGGACTACATTCAGCAGAGGACAGGCTGCCCTTCCCAGAAAATGGGGAAGCAGCATACAGGCATTTACAATTAACAGGGAAATCCAAAGATTTGCAGATACCTGGGATGGTCAAAACAAAAATACACCCATACTTCCCATTAAAGGTGAAAATGTATGCGGAAGTAAAATTGCGCTGTTCAGTTGCGATGAAGTCAAAACATTGGACAGGATCGGGGAAATTGAAATTGCCGAAGGATTACCGCATCCAATGATAAACGGGATTTGGACCCGTATAGCATTTCGGCGGGGTCAATCTTATCTTATTTCCGGGTTTTCGGAAGCCAATATCGACCGTATGCTGGCCTATACCAAAAGGGCAGGTTTAATTTCACTTTATCATGAGGGGCCTTTCAGTAGCTGGGGACACTATGTGCTCGATAGCAGTTTATTCCCGAATGGAAAAAACGGGCTTAAAAAATGTGCCGACAAAGCAAAAGCAGCCGGGCTTCACCTTGGTGTGCATACCCTGACCAATTTTATCAATACTAATGATGCTTATGTTACACCCCATGCGGATACTAGACTGGCATTGACAGGTTTCGGATTATTGACGGAAAACATTGATGAAAATACTAAAACAATCCCGGTTTCTACCCCTGAATATTTTAACAATGAAACTTATAATTTTCTTCATGCTGTAAAAATCGGACAGGAAATCATACGCTATAAAAGTGTCAGCCCCCATGCTCCTTTCCTGCTTTTAGATTGTCAGCGCGGAGCATTCAATACAACTGCTGCTGTTCATACTATCAATGACACTGTAGGGAAATTATATGACCATGCTTACAGGGTGTTTTTTCCGAATCTCGATTTACAAAGGGAAATTGCGGTGAACCTTGCTCAACTTTTTAACGAAACCGGCATTGATCATTTGGATTTTGATGGCTTCGAAGGCTGTCTGGCTTCAGGCCAGGGCGATTATGCAGTTAATTTATTCGCCAGTGACTTTTACAAAAAGCTGGATCACAAGGTATTGAACGGAACTAGTATTTCCAAAACTTTTTACTGGCATATCAATACTTTTTGCAACTGGGGTGAACCCTGGTATGGAGGCTTTAAGGAAAGCATGCAGGAATACCGCATCAACAATCAGTTATTATTCGACCGTAACTTCATGCCTCATATGCTGGGTTGGTATTTGCTCACCAAAAACACCAGTAAAAGTGAAATGGAATGGATGCTGGCCAAAGCTGCAGCTTATGACGCCGGTTTTGCCATGTGTTCAAGCCAGCAAGCCATTGAAGAAAATCCTGATGGATTGCAATTGCTCGATTTGATAAGAGAATGGGAAACAGCCAGATTAGCATTGGCATTTACAGCCGAACAACGGGAAAGATTAAAGAATACAAAAAATGATTTCCATCTTGAAAAAATAAACGAAAGCCAATGGAATCTTTATCAATACAATACTTCTGAAACTTTCATACACGAAAAAAAAGAGAAACAGCCCGGGGAGCCAGTGCATTCATTGTGGAATTATGATCTAAAAACCAATCAGCAAGCCTTACAGTTTAAGATTTATGTTAGAGGCGAAAACGGCAGTATTTCCAATACAAAAATCATGATCGACAATTATATTGAGCTTAAAATTCCAATGGAGATCAGGACAGGGCAAACCATCATCTGCAACGGTACAAACATACTGAGACTATACGATGAAAAAGGAAAGCAGATCAATTCAATCAAAGTTAAAAACATCCCTGAAATAAATATTGGATCACATCAGATTATTTTCGACACTCATTTTAGTGGTGATGATAGCACTAAAGTTGAATTCAATATCCAATCACTGGGAAGTCCTGAAAAAATCTCAATAAATTGGTCTCAGCTTTTAAAGAACTAAAATTAAAAAAGGCTTTTATAAACCTGACAGGTTTTTGAAACCTGTTAGGTTTACTGTCAGGTTTATGATTATTTAAAACTCATCATCCATAACAACTCATTCAACTTGTCCTTTTCAGGTTTTATCTAATTTTTTTTAAAACATACCGTCAAATATTGTAATTTCGTCCTCTGTTTAATTAAATGAATCAAGCTCTATGATCTATAAATGGCTCTACCAAAACAAATGGAAAGAATCCCTGCGCTCGTCTATCTGGCAGAAAAACATGGCATTGAATATCTTGCTGGGTATTTTTATGCTTTACTTTATCGTTAATTTTCTGATACTGGGTTTGTTTTCCGACAAAATTCTGATGGAAATTTTCCCTGACGAAAATCCTGTGAATAAGTTCAACAGTTTATTGTTGTATTTCATGGGCATTGATCTCATCATTAGATTTATGGGGCAAAACTTACCAACGCTGAGCATACAGCCTTACCTGCATCTGCCAGTAAAAAGAGCTAAGTTGATGCATTATATGCTGGGGCGTTCCATTGTGAATCCACTTAACTATTTTTACTTTGTAATTTTTATTCCCTTTGCCATCAAAGCGGTAGATACGATTTACAGCCCCGGAATAGCTTTACGCTGGTTGCTGATATTATTTCTCCTTATTTTTTTCGACAACTATTTGATTACCTATATTAAACGTCAGTTGGGGAGCAAACCTCTGATAGCTTTGGGTCTGGGGTTGTTAATAGCTGCATTTGTAATCCTCGACCATTATAGGATATTCTCTTTACTGGCGATTTCTGAAAATTTCTTTACGTCACTAATGTTAAATCCTGTTTATTTAATCATTCCAATAATAGCATTAGCAGCTATTTATTACCTCAACTTTTCTTTTTTAACGAGAAATGCCTATCTGGAGGATGTCAGCAAAAATAATTCAAAGAAAGTTATTCATACTTCCGGAATTAGCTTTTTTAACCGATTTGGCGTTATTGGCGAATTGATGAACCTGGAAATTAAATTAATGTTGAGGAACAAGCGTCCAAAATCAATCATTTACATGACGCCACTTTTTTTGTTGTATGGTTTCATCTTTTATCCTCAGCAAGTATATATGAATTTGGGGCCTATGCTTATTTTTGTAGGCATATTTATAACAGGCGGTTTCATGATGACCTATGGCAATTACCTCATCAGTTGGGAAAGCAGTTATTTTGATGCATTACTTACCAAAAGTTTCGATTTCAAAAAGTATTTTCAGGCTAAATATACATTACTGGCATCGGTGTCTATTATCTCCTACCTGATAACATTACCTTATCTTTTTTTCGATATTAAATTATTGTATATCAATACGGCCTGTTTCCTTTTCAACATGGGATTTAATATTTATATCGTTTTGTTTTTTGCCATGAACAATAAGAAATACCTAGATCTAAGCAAGTCTTCAACATTTAATTATCAGGGTGTTAGCGTTTCCAATTTTATTGTTGTTCTTCCCATGATGTTATTGCCGATATTGATATACCTTCCTTTTTCTCTTTTTGGGATATCACAGCTAGGTTTGTTTGTAATTGCGGGCATAGGATTATTGGGAATTGCCATTAACAAACCCTTGCAGAAGATGATAATCAAAAGATTCTATCAGAAAAAATATGATATGGCCGAAGGCTTCAGACAACATTAATTTTTAATTAAAAAAAAACAAGACATGATTAAAGTAAACAATCTCAGCAAAATATACAATGGTAATACGGTATTGAACATCAGCAATCTTACAATAGGGAAAGGCGAAAGCTATGGCCTGGTGGGTAATAATGGAGCCGGTAAAACTACTTTCTTCCGTTTGATATTGGATTTAATCAGGGCTAATACCGGCGAAATAATTTCCAAAGATAGCAAAGTAGCCGGAAGTGAAAGCTGGAAGCAATATACCGGTTCATACCTTGACGAAGCCTTTTTAATTGAATTCCTGACAGCCGAGGAATATTTTAACTTTATCGGAAAATTGCACAATTTGTCAAAAGGTGATATAGCTGAGTTTTTAAATTTGCATGCCGATTTTTTTAATGACGAAATTTTGGGACAAAAGAAATACATCCGCGATTTTTCAAAGGGAAATCAGAAGAAAATCGGTATTATTGCAGCCATGATGGGCAATCCTGAAGTTTTGATTTTAGATGAACCGTTTACAAATTTAGATCCTAGTAGTCAAATCCGGCTCAAAAAAATCCTTCGCGAACTAAAAGCTGGCAGTGAGGTCACCATGCTGATTTCGAGCCACGACCTGATGCATGTTACCGAAGTATGCGAACGTATCAATGTCCTTGAAAAAGGACTCATCGTTCATGATTTGGCCACCGACGAAAATACCTTAAAAAAGTTGGAAAACTATTTTGCAGTCTAAAATCTAGCTGGAATATTGGTATCAAAAGCTGGTATGTCGATTGCATCGACAGCTTGACAAAAAAACAACTCATAAAGACAAATTCACCAATCACCCATTCATTAAATCACTAAATCACCAAATCACTAAATTTTCTTACTTTTGCATTTCAATAAATCAAAGCTCATGGAAATAAAAGAAAACTTTGCTGTAATTGGCAGTGGAAGCTGGGCAACTGCGCTGGTAAAAATCCTGCAAAATAATGTGGATTGTGTGCATTGGTGGGTTCGTGAAGCTGAAGTAAAAGAAAGTGTCGAAAAATTCCATCATAATCCATTGTACCTGAGTTCTGTTGAATTTGACCTCCAAAAACTTGAAATCAGCAACGATATTCACGAAATCATTCAGAATGCCACTACCCTTATTTTTGTGATTCCTGCCGCATTTATGTTTGCTGCCATTGCTGACTTGCCCAAGGAAATCTTTAAAGGTAAAAAGATTTTTTCAGCTACCAAAGGCATTATTCCTAGTCACAACCTGATTGTAGCCGATTTCTTCAATCAGAATTTCGACATTTCATTTCAGGATATAGGTATCATTAGTGGTCCTTCGCATGCTGAAGAAATTGCCCTTGAGAAACTTACCTATCTGACCGTGGCTTCACAAAACCAGGAACTGGCCGAATTTATGGCCGAAACCCTGCGATGCCGTTATGTGAAGACAACTACTTCCGACGATATTTACGGCACAGAGTATGCTGCTGTGTTGAAAAATATATACGCCATTGCTGCCGGTGTATGCAAAAGTTTGGGTTATGGCGATAATTTTCTGGCAGTATTAATATCCAATGCATTGCAGGAAATGGAAAGATTCATTGAAGTGGTTCATCCAATCAACCGCGAGCTAACCAATTCAGTCTACCTGGGCGATCTGATGGTGACAGCTTATTCGCAATTCAGCCGCAACCGTACCTTTGGTGCCATGATAGGCAGTGGTTATTCAGTTAAATCGGCCCAGCTTGAAATGAAAATGATTGCTGAAGGTTATTATGCCAGCAATTGCATTCACATTATCAACGAAAACTATCAGGTAGAAATGCCCATCATGGATGCCATCTACAATATTCTTTATGAAAATATTTCGCCTTTCATCGAAATAAAAATACTCTCTGACAGGCTTAAATAAGCTTTCATCGAAAATCTTAAACTTATATTCGGCTTAGCTGTTTTATCTAAGTTCAAATGCATAATTTTGTAAATTCTTTTTTATACATTCAAAATAAACTTAAAATGAAAAAAATCTTAGTTATTACCTTTATGTTATTGGGGTTGTGCTCATTTCGCAGCAACGCTAATCCAATCAATCCACCCGATGAGGGAATGTGGTTACCCATGTTTATCGAAAGACTCAATTTTGTAGATATGCAAAAAATGGGGCTTCACCTTACGGCCGAAGAGCTATACAGCATCAACCATTCCAGTCTAAAAGATGCCATCGTAAATTTTGGCAATTTCTGTACAGCCGAAGTAGTTTCCAACGAAGGCCTTTTGCTGACCAACCACCACTGTGGATATGAGTCGTTGCAGAAACATTCTACGGTAGGTCACGATTATCTTACCAACGGATTCTGGGCCTATAATAAATCGGAAGAAATTCCTACCGAAGGTTTAACGGCTACTTTTTTGATCCGTATGGAAGATGTAACCAAAAAAGTAATGGCAGATGTTAGCGATACCATGTCGGATGCAAGCAGAAGAGCTGCCATTCGTAAAGTATCTGATAAACTCAAAAAAGAAGCTGGCGAAAAAGGAAAATACGAAGTTCAGATTAAAAGCTTCTTCGACGGCAACGAATATTATATGTTTGTGTATGAAGTATATGAAGACGTCCGTTTGGTAGGTGCACCTCCATCGGCCATCGGAAAATTCGGTGGCGATACCGACAACTGGATGTGGCCCCGTCATACCGGCGATTTTAGCATGTTCAGAGTGTATACCGCACCCGATGGAAAACCTGCAAAATTTGCAAAAGATAATATAGCCTTAAAACCCAAACATTCATTGCCCATCAATATCAAAGGCGTAAAAAAAGACGATTATGCGATGATATGGGGCTATCCGGGAAGTACCGAACGTTACATGACTTCTTACGGCATACAGTCTACCCTCGAACAAGCCAATCCTGCCATCATCAATGCAGGCAATGCAATGTTGCCCGTCATGAAAAAAGACATGGATGCCGATGCAGCCGTTAGAATCAAATATGCTTCTACCTATGCTCAATTGGCCAATGTATGGAAAAATAAAATAGGCGAAAGCAGAGGCTTAAAAAGACTGAAAGTACAGGACGAAAAGAAAGCATTGGAAGACCGACTCCAACTTTGGATCAATGCTGATGCAGGACGCAAGGCAAAATACGGCAATGTAATTCAGGATATTTCCACAGCTTCCAAACAACTGATGGATAGCAAATCGGAAATGAATTTATGGTATTTCCAGGGTGTACTGATGAGTTCCAAAACTATGCTGGCTCCGCTGCAATGTATGGGAATGGCTGCTATTCTTGAAAAGAAAGATAGCAAACCAGAAGCTTACGAGCCTTTTATGGAAACCGTCAAAGAACTCTACAAAGATTGTGCCCCTGCTACCGAAAAGAAATTATTTGCTGCCGGACTTGAAATGTACCGCAAAGAAATGCCTGTTAACATGTTACCAGATATTTTTGACTTCATCAACAAAGAATACAAAGGCAATATTCAAAAATTCACCGAAGAAGCTTTTGAAAATTCCATCTACGGTTCTGAAGAAAGCTTTGCCAAATTTATCAAAAAGCCCAATCTCAAGAAATTCAAAAAAGATCTGATTTATAAAACAACACTTTCGATTTATACCAATTATATAAAAGGCAATACCGAACAGAAAGAAATCAACAGCCGTTTAAATACAGCCAAACGTTTATTTGTAGCTGCTTTGCGCGAAATGCAACCCATGAAAACTTTTTACCCCAATGCCAATTTCACCATGCGTATGACCTATGGTAAAGTCCTGGATTATACAGCAGCCGATGCAGTACACTACGATTATGTTACCCACTTAAAAGGGGTGATGGAAAAAGAAGATCCGGGCAATGACGAGTTTACAGTTCCTGCCAAATTAAAAGAACTCTACAATAAAAAAGACTTTGGTCGATATGGCAGCAATGGTGACCTGGTCACCTGCTTTCTGACTACCAATGATATTACTGGTGGAAATTCAGGCAGTCCTGTTATCAATGGCGATGGTCACCTGATTGGTTTGGCTTTCGATGGCAACTGGGAAGCCATGAGCGGCGATATTGCCTTTGAACCCGAATTGCAACGGACCATTTGTGTGGACATCCGCTACGTATTGTTTTGCATCGACAAAATGGCCAATGCCCAAAACTTGATCAAAGAAATGAATATTATTGAATAAACTCATTATTCCAATTATAAAAGAGCCTTTTGTCAATCACAGAAGGCTCTTTTTTGTAAAGTTAATTAATTTTATTTTTCTCACAATCAACCGATAAGTTTCCCAAAACAAATTTTTATTTAAGTGCATTAACATGATTAGCAAGGGATTTAGCTCAACTCAATTTATTTTAAAGGTCGAATAAATATTTTTATGCTAAACCAACACTTAAAATAATTATTTTTGTAGTATTATTAAACACATCCTATGAATTGGAATGAAATCATTTTTTTCTCTGGCTTTGTAACTTTTATACTGCTGATGCTTTTTGTTGATTTAATTTTGATCGGAAAGAAAAGCCATATTGTCAGCTTCAGGGAATCTATCATCTGGACCTTTGTATGGGTGAGTATGTCAATGGTATTTTACCTGATTATCAGAACCCATGGCGAATGGATTCATGGCATCGACAGCATGACAAAACTGAAGGACATCATTCAGGCTCATGATCATGCGATCAAGATAGAAAGCCTTGATTTCGAATCGGCTTTAAAAGTATATCGTCACAATCTCTCTCTCGAATACATAACCGGTTACCTGATCGAATATGCCTTGTCGGTTGACAATGTATTTGTGATGATTTTGATATTTATAGCATTTGGTGTACAGCAAAAGTATTACAAAAGAGTCCTCTTCTGGGGAATTATTGGTGCCATTGTCATGCGTTTTATCTTTATTTTTCTGAGTGCAGCTCTCATCCAAAAATTTGAATGGGTACTCTATCTTTTTGGCTTATTGCTTATCTTTACCGGTATCAGAATGTTTTTGAGCCGCAACAAAGAGGAAAAAATGGATGCCGATAACCATCCCATCGTAAAATTTGCTGCCAAATATTTTGCTGTGTATCCCCGTTTTGTAAAGCATCATTTTACGGTACGAAAAAACAAAAGAAATTATATAACCCCCTTATTCATCGTGCTTTTGGTGATAGAATTCACCGATGTTATTTTTGCGGTCGATTCGGTGCCGGCTATTTTTTCGATTACCAAGGATCCTTACATTGTTTTTTTTAGCAATATATTTGCCATCATAGGCCTGAGATCCTTATTTTTCTTATTAATCAATGTAATGGATAAATTCCGTTATTTAAAAACAGGATTGGCCATATTGCTTACTTTTATCGGATTAAAAATGATGTTGAACCATCACTTGAAAGCCATTGGCTTTACCACTGCTCATTCCTTATATATTGTACTTGCCATATTATTGTTCAGTGTGTTGGCTTCGTTGATGATACCGGAGAAGGGCAGGAATTAGGGGTTTAGGTATTTGGTTATTAAAATTGAGAAATAAAAAAGTGAAGGAGCGAAGGGGAGATGAGGCGATAAAGAGACAATACTCATTTTTTGTCATGCTGAAAGAAGTGAAGCATCTCAAATAAGAATTACTAATTATGAAATATTACAGTCTAATTTGTAAATGCCTAAAAGTTTAAAAACCTAAAGTCTAAAAATAACAAATTATAATAAAAAAATGAAAAAATATATTCTAATCGCAGTAATAGGTCTCTTTGCCCTTACTTCCTGCAACAAAGGAAAAATTTACGAAAAACGTCAGACCTTCGATAATTATACCTGGAACCGATTCAAACCTTTGTATTTTGAAGTCGCTGTCAAGGATGTTAAATCGGAGTACAACATTTATCTTACACTTCGCCATATTACCCAATATCCATATGATAATTTAAAAATCAACCTGACCGTTTATGCACCTTCGGGGGAGGAACGTACAACCTTGCATACTTTTCCGATTAAAGATAAAGAAGGTAAATTCTTAGGGGATGGTGCCGGCGATTTGTGGGATGTAAAATTACTGGTGAAAGGAAAATATATGTTCAATCAGGAAGGAAACTATAAATTCCAGATCGACAACCTGATGGATTATTACGACATCGTAGGGCTGGTTGATTTAGGACTTATAGTTGAGAAAACGGGGAGATAGTGAGTAAGGGTGCGAAGAAGAGACAAAGTACGAGACGCTCATTTTACAGTTCACTGAACACTAACAAAATCAAAAAATAAAAATATAAACGTATTCATCTTTAACTTATCTTTGCATTATCTTTGCAAAGCATATTACTTTACATTAAGTGTGTAATTGCGATGGCTCATTGGTAAAGGGCTCAATAGTATTTGCATTAATTAAAACTGTAAATTAATAAAACATACAGATGAAAGATGATAAGTTAAATATTTTGGTTATTGATGATGACCCTATTTTTAGAAATCTTTTACGTTCTGTTTTAAAAGAAAGATTCAATATATTTGTTGTAGAACTGCCTTCGTTGGGATTTAAAATATTGAATAAACAACCGATAGATATTTTGATCTGCGATTTTCAGTTGCCCGAAATGAGCGGACTGAAAGTACTTGAAAAAGTGAAAGAAGAATATCCCAATATTGAGGTAATTATGATTAGCTCAACCGGCGATATGGACACAGTAATTAGTGCGTTGCGTATTGGTGCTGTTGATTATTTTAAAAAACCTTTCACAGCTGCTGAAATTTGGGTTTCTATTGAACGAACACGCAAATATACGGAGTTGAGTGAAAATCTCACGCAAGCCAAAAAAGAAAATTATATTCTCAAAGCAGAGGTCAGCCGCGAAATTGGCCAAGCCATTATCGGTCAATCCATCGATGTGATCAGTATCAAACAACAAATGGAAATGGTTGCCCAAACACCTGACACTTCTGTGCTGGTTATTGGAGAAAGTGGTACAGGCAAAGAATTGGTCGCTCGGGGTATTCATAACCTGAGTAATCGTAAAAACGAATTGTTTGGTGCTGTTAATATGTCTGCAGTTCCGGAAAGCTTATTCGAAAGTGAGTTTTTTGGACATAAAAAAGGGAGTTTTACAGGTGCTATTGTAGACAGAGCAGGGTGGTTCGAAGAAACCAACAAAGGAACCTTGTTCTTGGACGAAATCGGCGAAATGCCCATTTCCTTACAGATAAAATTATTAAGAGTACTGGAAGATCGTAAATTTACCAAAATAGGTACTCAAAGAGAAAACGAATTTGATGTCCGCGTTATTTCTGCTACCAATAAAACTATCGAAGAATTAACTGATGGAAAAAGCTTCCGCCTTGACCTTTTTCATCGTCTCGGAACCTTTATCATTCAAATACCCCCTTTAAGGGAAAGAAAAGGAGATATAGAAGAGCTAACGTATTATTTCCTGGATGTGTTGGCCCGAAAAATGGGAAAAAGAAATATTACATCGATTCATAAAGACGTTTTTGAACTGTTTAATAATTATGCCTTCCCTGGAAATATCAGAGAGTTGAAAAATCTGATTGAAAGAGCTGTAATAGTATGTCAGGGGAAAGAGCTTACCCCTGTGAATTTTGCTTCTGTAAGCCTTTTAAATGCTTCTTCAAAGACAATAAATCCAGCTAACAATATCTTCGATTTAAGAGAGCTGGAAAAACAAACGATTCTCAAAGTCCTTCAAAGAGTAAATTACAATAAAGCAGAGGCTGCCAGGTTGTTGAATCTTGAATGGAATGCACTCTACCGGCGTATTCAAAAATACAACATCGAATTACCTTCTGATTTTTCCTGAAATATTTTTTAAAGATTTCATTATAAGCCGTTTGCGAAATTATTGTAAACACTGATTTTTCATGCCATCTTATCAGGAAAGATGAGAAAACAATCATTAACTGAAGAATAGTTTTTATTTATAGTTCTGTTTTAAGATAATGTAAAAAATAATAAACCATAAAGATTCAGAGTTCAGCGAGAAAAAAACAAATTTTCTCAGTGTATTCCAATGATCTCTTTGTCACTGTGTTAAAAAAACTGCTTGTAATTTCATGTTTTGTGTGATTATCCAAAATATTAGTAAACAGAACCTTTTTTATTAATACCAAATTAAATTTTTAATTTACTTTCCTCTCTAAAAATAAAACAGATCATTTCTATCCTTTTACAATCCGTGTAGGATAAATCCTACATGATGTAGGATTTATCCTACACGAAAACGAGAAATTCCCTTACAAACATATGCACTTTTGCTTACAAAAAAAGCTTCAGTTAGAGCTTACTTTTACTCATGAGAATACACCGAATTAATTACGGTATATTTTGAGAAAAGATTCTTTAAAACCTGACTTAAAACTGAATGCTATGAAAACAATAAATACACTTGCAGTTATAATTTTAATGCTAACGAATTCAATTGCTTTTGGACAAGTTACTTGCAACGGTACAGTTTATGCAGAGATTGTTGCTGTTACTGTAGCATCAGAAATCAGACCTATGAGTTTTGGGCAATTTTCTCCAATAGGCAATGGTGGTAATATTGTTGTTAGCCCACAGGGAACACGTACAACAAATGGTTCAGTTGTACTTACCGAAAGTGTTGCAAATCAGGGTTTGTTTTCTATTTATGCTACTCAAAATAATACAGTACAGGTTTTGCTTCCTACAAGTCCTGTTTATATTTACCATCAAAACGGCGTTAATTACATGTACCTAGATACTTGGACCGTTGATATGCCAAAAGGAAGCAATGCAAAAGCCAATAACGAACTTATTGTAAGCGTAGGTTCTACTTTACATGTCGGTCCTATGGAAACCAATCCTATAGGCACTTATACCTGTTCCTATCCTATCATTTTTATTTATAATTAATAGGATTTTTTTCTTGATTAAGAATTTCTTCAGTGAAAAAAAACATAATTCAATTTAAACTTTAAAAATATATCGAATAATTTACTTAATAATTGAAGATGATGAATGAAGCTAAATTAAATATTTTGGTTGTTGATGATGACCCTGTTTTTAGAAACCTCTTACGATCCGTTTTAAAAGAAAAAACCAATATTTTAGCTGTAGAAGCTCCTTCTTTGGGATTTAAAATAATGAATACCCAAGCCATCGATATTTTAATCTGTGATTATCAATTACCCGAAATGAGTGGATTAAAAGTACTTGAAAAGGTAAAGGAAGAGTATCCTGATATTGAAATGATCATGATTAGTGGTTCTGGAGATTTGGATACTGTAATAGGTGCATTACGGAATGGTGCTGTTGATTTTTTAAAGAAACCATTCACTGCGGCTCAAATTTGGGTTGCTATTGAACGGAGCCGGAAATTTTCTGAAATAAAAGGAAAACTTATGCATGCCAAAAATGAAACCAATATTCTTAAATCTGAAGTTAACCGTGAAATCGGATCCGGATTTATTGGCAATTCAATAGATGTGATTGGAATTAAGCAACAAATGGAGATGGTTGCCCAAACACCTGACACATCTGTTTTAATTATTGGCGAAAGTGGCACAGGTAAGGAGTTGGTTTCCCGTGGTATCCATAATCTTAGCCAACGAAATAATCAATTATTTGGTGCGGTGAACATGTCGGCAGTACCTCAAAGCTTATTCGAAAGCGAATTTTTTGGACACAAAAAAGGTAGTTTTACCGGAGCCATCGTTGATAGAGCCGGTTGGTTTGAAGAAACTAACAAGGGCACCTTGTTCTTAGACGAAATAGGTGAAATGCCGATTGCTATGCAGATAAAATTATTAAGAGTGCTCGAAGACCGTAAGTTTACGATGGTAGGAACCCAAAGAGAAAAGGAATTTGATGTACGTGTTATTTCTGCTACCAACAAAACCATTGAAGAATTAACGGATGGGAAAAGTTTCCGTTTAGATCTCTTTCATCGTTTGGGAACTTTTATCATTCAAATACCACCTTTAAGGGAAAGGAAAGGTGATATCGAAGCCCTAACATATTATTTCCTTGATAGTTTGACTAAAAAACTGAACAAGAAAAATATTTCTTCAGTTCATAGAGAAGTGTTTGAACTCTTTAATGATTATGCCTTTCCTGGTAATATCAGAGAATTGAAAAATCTGATTGAAAGAGCCGTAATTGTTTGTCAGGGTAATCAACTCTCTCCTTCAAATTTTGCTTCAGTCTGTCTCTTGAATACGTCCTCTAAATCGGCAGCTCAATACAATAATATTTACGATTTGAGAGAACTGGAAAAACAAACCATACTTAAAGTACTGAATCGGGTGAATTTTAATAAATCAGAAGCTGCCAGACTCTTGAACCTCGATTGGAATGCCCTCTACCGACGCATCCAAAAGTTTAATATCGAATTACCACATGCTTATGCTTAAACCTTGTATGAGGATTGTGGCTCATAAATTATGATGATGCTATCTTCAGCAATAAGGTGTTTTCTATCATTTAAATAAAAAGTTTATCATTCATCCAATTAGCCTGTTACGATAACCGTGACAGGCTTTTTTTTTATAAATAATGAAGTAATAAATTTAAATTTGTTTTACATTTGCATCCGCTTCTTTTATTTATAATAAACTCTTCAAAAAAAAGATTTTCTATTCATTTTTACAGATGAATACAAAAAGAACACATATATATAATTTATTAAATTACAGAAAAACAATATATTAAAAAGTTTGGCACAGATATTGCAAGCTGTTGAATTGTGAATTTAAAAATTTTAAAAAAGAAAATATAATTTTATATAAAAAATATCAAAATGAAAAAATCAATTGTTATTATCGCAGTCCTTTTAATGGCCGGTTTTACAACTAAAGTAATAGCTCAGGCAAATGTAAACACAACTGCTGGTGCTAAAATTGTGGCTCCTATCACAATTGCTAAAACTTCTGATTTGCAATTTGGTACCATGGCTGTATTAGCGGGATTACCCGGTACTTGTATTCTATCTACTCAAGGAGCACGTACGGCTACAGGTGGTGTCAATCTTTCTGCACAAACCCCTACAACAGCCAATGCAGCTTACACCGTAGGTGGAGCAATCAATACTACCTATGCCATCACCTTACCATCAACCATTACTGTTACCAATGGAACGGCTGCCCAGGACATGACCATTAATGCCTTGCTTTCACGCACTGCTTCTGCAGGTGCTGACGGACTTACAGGTACTTTGAATGGCTCAGGTGCTGATTCTTTCACCATCGGAGGAACATTAAACGTTGCTGCAGGACAGCCGGCTGCTGTCTATTCAGGAACTTTTAATGTAACAGTAGCTTATAACTAAGCAATTTGGCTAAAATATTTTAAAAAAGAAAGGTCTATCCTTTCTTTTTTTTTGCTTTTTTTATCAGTCAAACTTTTTTTTGGCCTTTATTTAAATCCTTCTTTCAAATCCTTGTTATAGAAGGTCTTTATTAAATTCCGTATAGTCATTTGTAATAGCAATCAGCGTGTTTTTATAATGTTTTTTGTATATTCCCTCAATAACGAAGAGCTGTATTCATTTTCGAAGACAGGATTTTTAAAAATGAAGATGTTGATATTTTTAGCTTCAAAATTTTTTGCTGGAAGGAATAAAAACTTAAAAATAAATATTTTCATATCCAATACTTGCCTGTTTATTACTGTCAGCATTTATAAATCTCGATAGCAACAGCAAAGTCCAAAGGGATTAAATTTGTAATGGATAAGTTCTGTAAACGTGAATCAATGTAATTCAATTAAGGAATTCAAACGCTGACAGAACCTTTGGGTGCTGTCAGGTTTGATTATTTATCAGACCTTTCAGTGTCAGCAGACCTGAAATCATCTATTTAAAACCACTATCTCAACGACACTGAAAAGCGAATTTTAATTTAATGACGGCATTGCTTCCCATTGCTAAACCAAAACACTCATTTAATTTTCTGACTAGTATTAGGTAAAAGTATTATTGTATAGCAATAAAATAAATTTAATCTTAAAGCTGGCAGGATAATAAATCCTGATAGCTATTGAAGTCCTGTTTTTTTTAAAAGAAAATTTCAAAAATAATGCCTTCGTTGGCTTCATTTTCGAAAAACTTTCTTCAAAATGAAGAATTTCTATTCATAAGTGAAGTAAAACAGCGGAGATAAAAAAAGTAGAGCTTTGTTAAGTAGTTGAAAATAAAGAATATAAATAGTTTGGCACGGTTATTGCAACATGCTAACTGTGAATGTGAAATTCAAAAAATATTTAAAAAAGAAAATTAAAAACAAACAAAACAAATAAAAAAACAAAATCATGAAAAAATCAATTATTATTATCGCAGCCATTTTAATGGCAGGTTTTTCAACCAAAGTTATGGCACAAACAGCAAATGGTACAGGAAGTCAAACTGAAGCAACTTTATCTAAAGCTGTAATTATAACTCCAATTGCTATATCTCATACAGGTGAATTGAATTTTGGAACTATGGCTGTATTAAATGGAACTACTGGTGGTACTTGCACAATGAGTCCTATAGGTGCTGATCGTACTACTACTGGTGATGTTAATCTTTCAGGAGGAGGTGCTTCTGTTCCTACTTTTACTGTTACTGGTCAAGCAAGTACAAATTTTAGAGTAACTTTACCTGCTGCTACATTTTATATTTCAAAAATTGGTGGTGATGGATCTGCATTACAAAAAATGCTTGTTAGTACTTTGAAAGTAAGTATGGATGGAACAACAGAAGTAGCTGCAAATTTAGCTACTGGTCAAATTGGAGCTACAAATAAAACCTTTACTCTTGGTGCTACTATTGCTGCTGCACCTGGTCAAGTGAATGGATCTTATCAAGGATCATTTGATGTAACTGTTGCTTACAACTAAGAAATTAATTAAAAATATTTAAGAAGAGAAAAGTTGAAAAGCTTTTCTCTTTTTTTTTACAATATTAAAAAATAGTTGAAAATACAAAGCGATTGTAAATTTAATTCATCATAATAAATACTAAGCCAAAAACACAAAATTCGCCAATTTGCAAGCTTTTATATTTGAAAAATTGGAAAGAATATACTACCTTTACACCTTTAATTTTATTAGTATTAACCGAAATTTTAAAATTTTCAACTAAAATTTCTGAACACAACGATTAAATTTCAAAAGATGAAAATACTAAAAACACTTGTATTTATCTTTATCCTCATAAGTAAAATGGCTTGTTACGGTCAGCTTACCGTTTTAGCTACCGCTTATGCCCAGATCGTTCCTTTGATTGGAGTAACAGAAACACAACAGTTGAGTTTCGGTCAGTTTTCGCCCTTGGCCAATGGAGGGAGCGTTACCATCAGTCCTCAGGGCAGTCGTACCATAAACGGTAGTATCATTGTTACCGAAACACCGGTGCATCAGGGTAGTTTTACTGTTTCTGGTACACAGGATAATAAACTGAATGTAATACTTCCAACTACACCTGTATATATTTACCATCAGAATGGGGTAAATTATATGTATTTAGATAACTGGAAAATTGATTTACCCAATGGAGGAACCACGGTAACCGGAAAAGAATATTTGGTGAACATAGGTTCTACCTTGCATGTTGCACCCATTGAAGCAAATCCTATTGGCCTTTACATGGGCAGTTATCCTGTCATCTTTTTTTATAATTAAATGAAGGTTTTAACCTCAAAATTTTTGAATCAAAAAGTCAGAATAACTGTAAGAATTGATACCGAAGCAAACCCTCCGGTATTTATTGTGAAATGGATGCAAGAGAAGATGTAATTTTTTTTGGAACAAAATTTTAAACTTTTCGTATAATCCTGATAAATAAAGAAAAACAATAGTTAATTTAAGTTAAGGTGCTGTTTTGTAGACAAGTAAGAAGTTGTGGTTAATTATTTAAGTAATTAGAAGGATTATATGGCTTTTAAAAGAAAATTATATTGTACTTTTACCTGCGTTTTTCAAAAAAAATGAATATTCGGGTTTTTAATATTAAAATATTTTTATTTAAACACTATACTATTTATTATTAATTAAATTTATGAAAATGAAAAGAATGTTATTGTTGCTAATATTGCTTCCATTATTTGGTATTAATCTGGATTTACAAGCTCAGGGTGACTTATTGGTTTCTCCTGTACGTGTGGTATTCGAAGGGAGTAAACAAAAAGAAGAAATTAGTCTGGTAAACACCGGAACAGATACAGCAGTTTATTCTGTTTCTTTTTTGCAATACAAAATGACAGAAGAAGGTGGTTTCGAAATTATCGATAAACCTATAGAAGGTCAATTATTTGCGGATCCATTTTTGAGAATTTTTCCGCGTAAAGTAACCTTGGCACCACGTGAAGCTCAGGTAATTCGTTTACAACTTCGTAAAACTTCCGATATGGCTGCAGGAGAATACCGTTCACATTTGTATTTCAGGGCCGAAAAAGGAAAATCACCCCTTGGCATGGAACTCAAAGGCAAGGATACAGCTTTAATGAGTGTGCAGATTACACCGGTTTTTGGTATCAGCATTCCTATCATTATCCGCAATGGTGATGTAAAATCAACGGCTACCTTATCGAATTTAAAAATAGAGAAATTAGATACCCTTCAAAACTTAAAATTTACGATTAACAGAACAGGCAACAGCTCCATTTATGGTGATTTAATTGCAGAATACATTACACCTCAGGGAAAAACAATTGAAATTGGATTGATGAGGGGGGTTGCCGTTTATACTACCGTCAATAAACGCAACGGTACTATGAGAATTAACCAGTTAAAAGGGCTTGATTTTACAAAAGGAAAAATAAAACTCCGTTTTACTACACCAAAGGACACTCCTTTTGCTGTGTATGCAGAGCAAGAATTGGTCTTGTGATGAATCATGTTGAATGATGAATAATGAATGATGAATTTTTATTTGTTATTCAGCATTTATAATTCAAAAAACATATAGAATGATAAAACCTGGTTATACTGTAAAATGTTTGGCATTGTTTTTTTTAATTGCAATTCAAATATTTAGCCTGCAAAAAGTTTTTTCGCAACCTCAATTACCGCAACGTTCGATAACTGTGATAGCTACACAGGCAATTAATTTTGGTGCCTTTTGCCTTCAAACAGTTGGAAGTTCAGGCGGAAATGTACAAATAGACTGGCAGGGTAACCGCTCGGCAACAGGCCAGGTGGTTTTATTGAATTCAGACTCTTATTATCCTGCCATTTTTGAAATACAACTTTGCCAGGGACGCAATGTTATTATTACCTATGCTCCAACCACTCAGCTTAGCGGAAGTAATGGTGGCTCGCTTACTTTAAACGTAGGACCTACCGAAAAAGGAGGCAGTGGTTCTTCCTTTCAGGTAAATACCGATTGTAATTTTGTAACCCGCTTAAGGGTTGGTGGAAGCCTTGTTGTCGGAAATAATTCTGCAAATCCGGGTGGAAATTATACAGGTAGTTTTAGCATTACATTTAACCAACAATAAAAACTGTGAACCTGGCTTATTTCAGCACTTCAACTTCTATCTTTATGAATTTTCTGAACAAAGCCAGTGAAAACCTTGAAGTGAACAAAATTCGCTGCCTTTTTTTTATTCTTTTCCTCCCTTTTTTAATACCTAAAGTCAATGCACAGGATAAGCCTAATTTTGATAATATTTCTGTCGTTGTACAAATAGAAGGTTTAAACTATACCTATAACATTGCTGCTTTGTATGCTGATGATGGGAAACTATATGTGGCAGTGGAAGAATTATTCCAGGTAGTCATCATTCCTTGCATTGTAAATCCTGAAGGAGAAATACTAAGCGGTTTTATCGAAAATGAGAAACGCCCCTATGAAATAAACAATCAAACCAAACAGATTAAGTTTGATTCAAAGATTTATCCTATTGAAAATACGAGGATTAAAAACATGGGAGTGCTTTATCTGGAATCCTCTGTATTTGAAAAAGCTTTTGGTTTGCACCTGGTTTTTAATTTCAGAAGTCTGTCAATAAAAGTAACTTCTGATTTTGAATTACCCATCCTTAAAAAGCAACGCCAGGAGAAATCAAGGAATATTATTCAGGGTTCGAATGAAGAACGCCTTGCTGATCAAATTATCAAAAGAAATTATCATTTGTTTCGCTATGGTACGCTGGATTGGGCTATAATGTCATCCCAATCACCCAATACACCCATCGATTCCCGTATCGGACTCAACATTGGAACGGAGCTTTTGTTTGGGGAAGCCGATGCATTTTTGAATTTTTCAGATAAAAATAAACCCGATCCCCGTCAACAGCAATTTTATTGGCGCTGGGTGGATAATGAAAAAAATACAATTCGTCAGATATTGGCAGGTAATATGTCCAATAAAACCATTGCATCCATCAATGCCCCTGTTCATGGAGCTGTTATTACCAATTCTCCAACCACAATTAGAAAAGCAAAGGGGGAATATATCATCACTGATGTTACGCAACCCGATTGGGTAGTTGAATTGTATGTCAACAATGCTTTGATTGCTTTTACAAAAGCCGATGCAGCAGGACAATTTACCTTTAAAGTTCCGATAGTATATGGTTATACTCTTTTGAAACTGAAGTTTTATGGTCCTATGGGCGAAGAAAAACTGGAAGAAAAGGTAATGAATGTACCGGCCAGTTTTATTCCTTCAGGTATTTTCGAATACAAAATAGGTGGTGGAGTTTTGCAGGATGGAAACAATACGCTCTCAGCCAGAGGCGAAGGAAATTATGGTATAAACCGTAGTTTTACAATAGGAGGAGGTGTTGAATATTTATCCACTTTAAGTAAATACAATGAAAGCTACATTCCGTTTGTTAGTTTCTCAATACTGCCTTTCAGTAAATTAATACTCAGCGGTGAATATGCTGATAAAGTAAGGGCTCAAATTTTAATGAATTACTATATCTGGTCGAATACCATGCTCGAAATAAATTATGCTAAATACACCGAAGGCCAGAAAGCAATTTTGTATAATTACCTCGAAGAAAGGAAAATAGGCATTTCTATTCCTATGAGGGTTAAAAGTATTTCGGGGAGTACCCGTATTTCTTACAAACAAAATGTTTTTAAATCATTTAACTACAATATGGTCGAATTAACATTTTCTTCTTTTTATAAGAATATTAATGCTAATATTTCTACCAATGCAAACTGGATTTCAGATAAACCACTTTACATCAATGCATCCACTGCTCTTTCTGTTAGACTTTCCAAAGGTTATTCTGTAAGGCCTTCCGCTCAGTTTGATATAAGCAAAATGGAAATGCTATCCTATAAAGCAGAGCTTGAAAAAAAAGTTTCCCAAGCCGGCTTTTTCTCTGTTTCTTTTGAAAGAAACATCTTGTCTGATTTTAACAGTGTGAATATTTCCTTTAAATATGATTTGTCTTTTGCCCAGACCAATATTTCTTCCCGTATTATCAACAAAGATATTTCTTTGCTCGAAAGCGTCAGAGGTGGCATTGCTGTAGATGATAAAAATGCAAGAATTTTTGCCAGCCAGCAGTCGATGGTGGGTAGGGGTGGCATTGCCATTATTGCTTATGTAGATATAAATCACAACAATGTATTCGATCCGGGTGAACGAAAAGCTGATTTTTTATCGGTTAAAGTAAATGGGGGCCATTCTGAGTATAGTGAGAAAGATTCTATGGTCCGTGTGATGGGATTAGAACCTTTTATTTATTACAATGTAGAACTAGACGATAAGGATTTTGAATTTATAACCTGGCGGATTATGAAAAAGAATCTGAGGGTGATGGTGGATCCCAATCAGTTTAAAACCATTGAAGTTCCTATTTCTCCGGTTGCCGAAATCAGCGGAACAGTTATTTTCGATAACAATATAACCAAAGAAGGTTTGGGGAGGGTTATTGTAAATATATTCAATAAAGATGGTAGTCTTGCCTCCAAAATAATTACAGAATCTGATGGTTATGTAAATTACCTAGGTTTACTACCTGGTGAATATACTGCAAAAATTGATTCTGTGCAGTTATACCGTCTGCAAATGAAAGCTTCACCTGCTCAGATTAATTTTAAAATCAAAGCGTTGATAGAAGGAGATGTGTTTAATGGTCTTGATTTTGTATTGCAAAATAATAAGAATGAAACCTTAGGTGTTGTTAGTTCTGATTCTTTAAATTCTGGATTAACTTTGGATACCCTTGTTTTGCAAAGAAAACGGTCAAGGGAGCTTAAAGATGCTAAAACAATTCTCCTTATGGCTGATGTTTCTCAAAAAATTCATTTTGGAGTGGGCCAGTCATTCTTCAATCCTATTTACAAGCCTTATCTTTTGCAAATTCTTAAATTTTTGCAGGCGAATCCTTCCATTGAATTAGTGCTGGAAGGTTTATGTGATATTGATGGATCCCCGATGTTTAATCAGAAACTTTCAGTTAAAAGAGCCAATGCTGTTCGCAATGAGTTGATAAAATTGGGTGTTGATGGAAAAAGAATTGAAGTAGTGGGTTTAGGTTCGTTGAGACCTATTGATACCGATACCAGTACGATAGGGAAATCGTTTAATCGCAGGGTTGAATTTAAAGTGAAAGTTAAAAACACTTCTGATATTCAAGAAAATAAGCGTAAAAAAGAGAATTTAAACACTACCGAAATGTTAAAAGTCAATAATCCTCCTGAAATGAATGTAAAGAAGTTGGATGACAAGGAAAAAATATTGGACAATTGCTGTAATCAAACTGGTCATTATTACATTCAATGCGGTGTATTTAAGAATAAAAATTCAGCACAGCAACTGGCAATAAAGATAAAAGGAAAAACTGATGTAATGGTTGGGATTGAACAAAATAATGCCCTCTTTAAAGTTCAGGTCGGATGTTCGGCTGTTAAAAGCGAAATTGAAAAAATTATGCTTCTACTCAAAGAAAAGAAAATCTGCGATACTATGTTTATTGGAATCAGAAAATGAGAAGAATAGTGTGAATCAAAAATGCTCTTTGTTATATGGTAAAAATGAATAATGGAAACATCCGAATCCGAATCCAAATACCTAAAGCCTTATAACATAATAACTTATTAACCAATAACAACCTAAGCAACTTTCAGCTTCGCTATATTTGTTTTCTCCATTTTTTCGGTGGCATATTCCAGCGTAATCTCTATATGTTTAAGGTCTTTTTGTGAGGGAAGCTCAAACATAGCATCTGTCATAATACTCTCGAGAATAGAACGCAAACCGCGGGCTCCGAGTTTATATTCCAATGCTTTTTCAACAATAAATCCAAGTACCTTCTCGTCGAAACTTAGATCGATATGATCCATTTTTAAAAGCTTTATATATTGCTTAATCAAAGCATTTTTGGGTTCGGTAAGTATGCGTCTTAAAGCTTCTTTGTCCAGAGGATCCAGATTGGTGAGTACAGGAAAACGGCCAACAATTTCAGGTATCATTCCATAACTTCGAATATCTTGGGGGGCAATGTATTGCAATAAATTTTTCTTGTCAATGGTATCCGTTTCTTTGGCAGCAGCATAACCAATCATATTGGCTTTCATACGTGAGCCTATTTTTCTTTCGATACCGTCAAAAGCACCACCGGCAATAAAAAGTATGTTTTGAGTATTTACCTGTATCATTTTCTGTTCGGGATGCTTGCGTCCGCCTTGAGGTGGAACGCTTACCACAGCGCCTTCTAATAGTTTCAGTAAGGCTTGTTGTACACCTTCCCCCGAAACGTCCCGTGTAATGGATGGGTTGTCGCTTTTACGTGCAATTTTATCAATTTCGTCAATAAAAATTATACCACGTTCAGCAGCTTCAACATTAAAATCAGCAGCCTGTAACAAGCGCGATAAAATACTTTCAACATCCTCGCCCACATATCCAGCTTCGGTCAGCACAGTAGCATCGGCAATACAGAAAGGAACGTTCAGCATTTTTGCAATAGTACGGGCCAGCAATGTTTTTCCGGTACCTGTTTCTCCAACAATGATGATGTTAGATTTTTCGATTTCCACATCATCCTGATCTTTTCCAATTATTTGGTTGATCCTTTTGTAATGGTTGTAAACAGCAACAGCTAAATATTTTTTTGCTTCATCCTGGCCAATAACGTATTCGTCGAGATGGCTTTTGATTTCACTTGGTTTAAGAATTTTGGTGTTGGCAAACACCTGATTTTTTTTCTGAGGCACCTCTTCGTCTAAAATAGCTTTGGCCTGGATTACACAATAATCACATATTTTAGCTTCTAAACCTGCTATGAGCATATTTGTATTGGCTTTAGGCCTTCCACAAAATGAACATTTTTCTTTTTCCTTCACCATTTTATTAATTTTTAAAACAAAACCTAACAGATTTTAGCAACTGTTAGGTTTAATAGCTTGTTGTAAAATTTACAACCTCATTTTATTCATTTATTTTTTGTTGCGAATCAGAATTTCGTCAATCATGCCATAGCTTTTGGCTTCTTCAGCAGTCATCCAAAAATCACGATCTGCATCTTGCCATATTTTATCATAAGTTTGTTTGGAATGATGTGCGATGATTTCGTACAATTCTTTCTTTAATTTTTGAATTTCTCTTGCAGTTATTTCAATATCAGAAGCTTGCCCTTCTGCACCACCCATTGGCTGATGAATTAAAATACGGGAATGTTTCAATGCTGTCCTTTTTCCATCAGCACCGGCACATAATAATATGGCTCCCATCGAAGCGGCCATACCTGTGCAAATTGTAGCAACTTCAGGTGCGATGTATTGCATGGTATCGTAAATGCCTAAGCCTGCATATACAGAGCCACCTGGTGTATTAAGGTAAATCTGAATATCTTTTGATGAATCAACTGATTCGAGGAATAGCAATTGAGCCTGTATAATATTGGCAACAGTATCGTCAATAGCTACACCCAGAAAGATAATTCTATCCATCATCAATCTCGAAAAAACATCCATAGAAGCAACATTTAATTGTCTTTCTTCAATGATGGTTGGCGATATATAGCCATTGTTTAAAATCGATTGATACTTATCGTAAGCAATGCTGTTGATTCCCCTGTGTTTTGTGGCGTATTTTCTAAATTCGTTTTGCATAATGTGTAGGATTAATGTTTATGTTCAGCTAGTTTTACAAATTCTTCAAACGTAATATTTTTAGGATTTGTTGTTACTTTTTCATTAAACAATTCAATCATCTTTTTGTCGTACATTTCATCGTAGATTCTTTTCACCTCTTTTTCATTTTTCATAATGGTTTCTACAATACCATCCATACGTTTGTCTTGCTCATCGTCTTCAGATTTTGGGAAATATTGTCCCAGAATAAATTCTTTTATATAATCTTTCACTTCTGTATCGGCAACATGGATGTTGTTCTCAGTAATTAATTTGTTTTCTATCAGTTGCCATTTCAGTGAACGTTCGTAAGCACCAAAATCAGCTTCTAATTGTTCAACTGTAATTTTATCGCGATTGCTTTCTAATAACCACCTTTTTAGGAATTCGGTAGGTAATTCAACTTTGGTTTCTTCAATTAGTTTGCCAATTACATCACCTAATAATTTCTGATCGCCTTCTTTTAAATAATAAACTTCGGCTTCCAATGCGATACGATTGCGAAAATCCTGAATGGTTTTGATTTCGTCCTGAGGATAGACTTTTGAAAATAGCTCTTCATTCAATTCAGCTTCGTGAAGATGGCTGATCTCTAAAGCTTTCAAACGATAAATTGATTTTATCTCAGGGCTGTCGTTCTTGATATTCATTATGCGACCCACTTCTTCTTCTGAACCAAATGCCTTGAGCATATCAATGTCAATGATATCGTCTTTTTTCAAGCCAATTACAGTTGCTTTAATGTCTTTGTCAATAATTTTTTCAACAGCAAAACTAGCTTTGGTTTTAGTGCCATTTTCTTTTACATTCATGTTTTCGTCCAATTCTTCAGCATCAGCATGAATAATATCATTTATTTGGGCTTCATCGTGAGAATGAGCATGGCCATGACGTTTCTGAATATCAGCTACAAATTGATCAATCATTTTTTCATCTGCTCTGATTGTATATTTGTCAACTTTAATGGCTTCAAGATTTATCGTAATGCTTGGTTGTATTGCCATATCAAAGTAAAATTCAAAATCGCTTTGGGTATCCCAATCAATACTGTTATTTTTTTCTTCGTTCATCAAGGGACTTCCCAGGGTGTCAATTTTATTTTCGTTAATATAATTTTCCAAAGCCTGGGAAAGCACTTTATTGACTTCGTCAACTTTGACGCCTTTTCCATACATTTTCTGAACCATACCTATAGGTACTTTTCCAGGGCGGAAGCCAGGAACATTGGCTTTTTGTTGAAAATCTTTTAATTGTTTGTTAACTTTATCCTGATAATCGTTTTGACTTAATTCAATTTTGATAACTGAAGTTAATTCGCCTGTATTTTCTTGTGTAATATGCATTTGAAAAAAATTGATTTATTGATATTTAAATAAATTACAAATATAAAATAAGGCCGCAAAATTACACATTTTTTTCCAATTATTGGATATTAATGTCTTGAAATATTCAAAATTAGCTTTTAAAATGTTCTTAAATTTGGATCACTAAATCTTTTTTGAGGATATATCGATTCTAATTTAATATAATTTAGGAAGCAGAAAATATATTTTTATAAATTCAAAAGCAATGATGTCGGAAATTATATACTTATTGAAAACAATTAAGGAATGTTTCTGTTTAATAGCAAGATAGAGATTGTAAGTGCAGCTAATAATCCATTGTTTGATTAATTTCTTTTCTGCCGCTCTTTTTTCCATCATTAAATTTAAATCGGCTTGTGGCATTTAGCTCTTAAGAAAACACTATGGATTTAACTGATAATCTATCAAATAAAAATCATAGAAAGTATTATTAATTTAAATCAATTAACTTATTCAAAGACCACTGTTATCCGAATAAAAAATAACGGAGTACTTATAGTATCGTTATTTATTACCTCCCTACGGGAATTCTCTATATTTCTTGTATACGTTTTTCTACCAATATTTTGTCCCTAAAGGACAATCCCTTTAGGGGTTATATATCAGTAGTATACAAATTAATCCTAATTTATCAAAGTCCCGTAGGGACGAAATAAATTTTATAGTACAATATTGTTCAGAAATAGATCTTCTAAACCAGATTGAGAGTGTCAACTGTTATTTACTTGATCGTATTTCTTTTTCAATAATTCGTTTGAGAATTTATTAATTCAATAATAATTAATTTCATAGTCTGCATTCTAATTGGTTTAAAAATCGTATAATTGCCTTGGTTTTTCAAAAAAGTAATATTTTTTGAGGAGCCATTCATAAATATAATTAATTGTATTGTTAAAATATATAACTACCTGAAATCTATTATATAAATATGGTAAAGAAAAGAGGATTTAAAGCAAAATTATTTTTTGCTATGTTTGTTTTTTACTTTTCGGCATTCAATATCAGCAATACCTACTGTCAATTTGTTCAAATTGAAAGTATTTTGGTGGATGCCTGTGATGGTTCCGTTGAAGGTGAAAATGAGATGGTAAGGTTTCAGGTTGAATCTGCTGCAGTGAATGTAGCTGATATTCGAGTAGATGGTTCATCAACGAGTCCGATCGTTTATCAAACTTCTAAGTGGCCTGCAGTTGCTAACTCTTTTTTGGGCTGGGTGGTAAATCCATCGGCAGCATTTACAGCCGCTGTGGCTAAAGTGGCTACATTAAATGCAACAATTACTTCATCCTGCGGTAGATTGATTCTTGCAAATGCTACTACTACAGGTCAGGGAAGTATTCCTGCCGGTAAAAAAGGTCTGATTATTACAAGTACTGATTTCTCAACTACTGCAAATAGCTTCACTACATTAACTGATACATTGTATGTTATTTTCCAAAAACCAGGGAATACTGCTGGGCATTTTACCAATTATGGTGCTGCTGGATTGAGATCACTCCGTTTACATAAAATATCAACAGGTACTAACGAAGATGTTACATATGATAAAGCATTGCTAATTAATCAATTGGGCTTACCAGGAGCTCAGGATGGTGCAGGTGTGCGTTTTACAACAGCCGGTGTTGCTACTTACTACAACGATGGTTGTCAAGCTCCATATATTCCATTAAGTGCGAACTGGACCCCACCTTCAACTATATGTCAGTCGTCTGTACCTTTGAACCTCAATACTTTGTTGTCCTCAAACGCAACTCCAGGCGGTATCTGGTCAGGAACGGGTGTTACTGGAGATTTCTTTAATCCTGCTGGCTTGATTGGAAATATTTCAATTACTTATTCTGTTGGAAACACTCAATGTGCAACAACTGCTACCCATTCAATTTTAGTTATTGCTACTATTATTCCAACTTGGCTTGCTCCAACTATATTGTGTCAAACATCTCCTGTTCTTAACCTCAATACCTTATTGGCTCCGACCGCAACATCTGGTGGAAGTTGGTCGGGAATCGGTGTTTCAGGTGCTAGTTTTAATCCGGTCGGTCAGAATGGGAATATTAGTATAAGCTATACCGTTGGAAGTCCTCCTTGTACTGCAACTGAAACCCATACTATTAAAGTGATTTCTAAATTGATTCCCAATTGGGTTCCGCCTGCTAACATTTGTTTTATGTCAGCTTCCTTTAATCTCAACAGCCTGTTGACCGACTCAACAATAACGGGTGGAATTTGGTCGGGTGCTGGAGTAAGCGGAAGTAATTTTGATACAACAGGTATATCAGGAGTGGCCTATTTAACATATACAATAGGAACACCCCCTTGCTCTGCATCAGAAACACATTCAATAGAAGAATGTAATTCGTCCATCTGGCTACCGAATATATTTACTCCCAATGGAGATGGAATCAACGATTTCTTTTTTCCTGTTTATAAGAATATTGAAAATATTAGCCTTAAGATTTATAATCGCTGGGGAATTCAATTATTTGAAGGTTCAGATAAATCCGCAATTTGGGATGGAAAATCTGCTGGAAAACTCTGTCCCGAAGGCGTTTACTTTTACCTTGTTGATTATGAACAACAGGGTGTAAATAAAGGGAGCAGGCAATTACATGGAAGTGTTACTATTTTGCATTAATCCTGCTAATTTATAATAAAAAAAACCACTTCTGTTTAAATGGAAGTGGTTTTTTATTTTAAAAATCTGGGTTTATTTTTTATCCAGCATTTTGGTCCATTCTTTATTTGATCTGGCTTTCCAGTTGCTGTTATGGTAAGCATAGCTGATCATAATCGGAAGTACAGAAGTAGCTTCGGCGTAAACCATTTGTTCGTAAACAGTATCTACTTTGCCCCAGGAGGAAGCTTCTTTTAAGGTAGAGCTAGAACAAGCCCCATCTCTTGAATCGGCAACGGTTATTTGAACCGCATATTTATGCATAGGAACATCCTTGCCCAGGACTTCGGCGCAAATAACGGTATCTTGTGTAAAGTTCTTAGGAACACCTCCACCTATCATAAATAAACCTGTGATGGGTGCCGCCATTTTTATTTTGGTTAATTCTAAGAAATCTTTGACAGAATCTATCGATAAATGCTTGTCGGGGTTTTCCCATTGGTGAAGTACCAAGCCAAATCCTGCACTGCTATCAGTGAAAGCAGGGCAGAAAATAGGAACATTGTGTTCGTAACACACTTGCACCAATGAATCCTTTTTCTTAGAATGGGTTGTGAGGTATTTGCCCATTTCGCGAATAAATTCACGGGAGGAATAAGCTCTTTTTTCTAAAGAATCGGTTATTTCTTTAATAGATCGATCACATATCTGTAATTCCTGTTCGTCAATATAAGTATCATAAATTCTATCGATATAAAGATCGCGTAATTTACTGTCGTCAACAAAAGGAGAACCTTTGTAATGCTTAAACCCTAATGCTTCGAAAAAATCCATGTCAACAATAGAAGCTCCGGTAGCAACAATAGCATCTATCATATTGGCTTTAACCATATCAACATATACCTGCATGCAACCTGCAGCACTTGTGCTTCCGGCCAGTGTAAGGATAATGCTACAATCATCTTCGTTGATCATTCGGTTTAGTATATCTGTAGCATTAGCGGTATCTCTTGAAGTGAATGACATATCACGCATTGCATCAATGATAGGTGTTGAATCAAATGATTTAATATCTATGTGTTTAACGACTTCTTTTAATAAATCTGATTTTTTCATTTGTTTATATTTTGTTAAATTACTATAATTGTTATTGTTATAACATTAAAGTTAAAAATTGTTTTCAAGTTTTGCCAATGCCTACCTACAGTCAGGCAAGGAATGTCCAAGATGTATTCATCTCGGTTGCTTCTTTAGAACATGGACATTTCATATATTCGTTTATTGATAATAAACTACAAAATTAATTAAAAATTTAATATCCTAAAATTTTAAGCATGGATTTATGACTTTGTTCTTTGGCGAAAAGTTTAGTTGTGTATTCCCCTTCTTCGTCAATGTCAATAATTATATGTTTAGGTGCAGGTGTTAAGCAATGTTGTATGCCGCCATATCCACCTAAGGATTCCTGATAAGCACCGGTGTGAAAAAATCCGATATATTGTAAGTTTTCAGCTTGGATTTTGGGTAAAAATACTGCATTGGAATGCGCTTCTGCATTGTAAAAATCTTGACTATCACAAGTTAAACCACCTAAGAATACTCTTTGGTATTCTTTGTCCCAGTTATTTACTGCCAATAATATGTAACGTTGGTTGATGGCCCAGGTATCAGGTAATGTGGTCATAAAAGAACTGTCAATCATGTTCCAAAGTTCACGGTCGTTTTGTTGTTTTTGGTCAATAATAGAAAATAAGGTTGCGCCGCTTTCGCCAACTGTAAAAGAACCAAATTCAGTAAAAATATGTGGTTCAGCTACTTTTTGTTGATCACAAATGTTCTTAATCTGACCTATAATCTCTTCGGCCATGTATTCATAGTCGTAGTTAAAGCCTAAATTATTTTTGATTGGGAATCCTCCGCCTATGTTTAAAGAATCTAATTCGGGACAAATCTTTTTGAGTTCACAATACACATTAACACATTTAGATAACTCATTCCAGTAATAAGCAGAGTCTTTGATGCCAGTATTAATAAAGAAATGAAGCATTTTTAATTCGAATTTTGGATTGTCCTTGATATTTTCCATATAAAATGACAATATATCATTGTACCGCATTCCTAAGCGAGAGGTGTAAAACTCAAACATTGGTTCTTCTTCTGCTGCTATCCTTATGCCTATCTTACAGTTGCCGGTAATTTGCTCATCTAGTAAACGGATTTCGTCTTTATTGTCTAAAACCGGAATTGTGTTAATAAAGCCCTGATTAAGCAATTCTGCAATGTTTTCGACATATTGAGGCCGTTTAAAACCATTACAGATAATATGTCTTTCTTTGTTTATTTTCCCAAGAAGAAACAATTCGTTGATAATGTTAATATCAAAAGCTGATGAGGTCTCAATACTGACATCATTCTTCAATACTTCTTCCATGATAAATGAAAAGTGTGAACTCTTGGTGCAATAACAATAATTGTAATCGCTCTGATAATCCACTTTTGCCATGGCTACATTGAACATGCGTTTTGCCTTTTGAATTTGAGAGCTTATTTTTGGTAAATAACTGATTTTTAATGGAGTTCCGTATTGCTTGATAATGTCCATCAAGGGCACTTCGTTAAAATACAACTCATTATCAATAACTTTGAATTCTTCATTTGGAAATTCAAAAGTTTGTTCAATCAGATCAATGTATTTGTTTTTCATTTTAAAATCTAGGTAAGTTGGATCGATATTATTTATACAATCTAACTCAGTTAGATTGTATTTTATTGCTCTGCAAAATTAATATATTTAATTATATTTGTATACAATCATAATAAAATAAATCATAAATTTTTAAGTAAATACTGAATGCTTATTGTTTGATAACTTTTTATTTGAATCAAGCATGTTAAGGGAACCAAATGTTATCTATTATAATAGTGTGATAAAAATGTGTAATAAAGCGGATAGATGCGTTTATCAAAGAAGATTTGAATGTTTTTTTGTGAATAGAAATGAAAATTATTAATTTTATGTTATTCCAATAAGGTTAGATTCCCGGTTTTTTCATAAGTTTTGGTTTGTCCACCATATTTAATTTTGATATAATACACATAAACACCAGACTGAGCCAAATTTCCATTAAATCGTCCATCCCAACCCAGTTCAACGTCTTTGCTTTCAAAAATCAACTGGCCCCATCTGTTATAAATGGCTAAATAATATTCAGTATCTTTCGAGAAATTACCCAAGGGTTTAAAAACAGTATTTAATCCATTGGGAGCAAATGTATTAGGGATGTAAAATGTATTGCAATTTTCGTCAATCTTAATATTAATACTGTCGATATTGTAACAATCGTTGATGCATGTTTTTACCCAATACAATCCTTGCTGGCTAACATTAAAAGTCGGAAGGGTAGAGCCATCCTGCCATAAGTAAGTAGCCGAAACAGAAAAAGCATTTAAAGTATAAGGAGTGCCTTTACACAAAGTAACGTCTTCTCCAAGGTCAACGATTGGTAGTTGTTTAACTGTCAAATAAGTAGTGACAATGCTATCGCAACCTAGATAAGTAATAAGTGTATCTATATAAATACCTGATATGTTATAATTATGTATGCCTATACTATAGGTTTCATTTTGACAAAGTAAGGGATGAATTGAAGTTTGTTTTATTGGATTCACTATTATCAAAGCATTAGATGTATCACTGATTGTATCATTCATTACAATCAGTGAAATGTTGTAATTTCCTATATTGTTGAAGGTATAGTTCGTGTCAATACTTGTAGCAAATACTTGTCCATTTAATAACCATTTCTGAGTTGTAAATGGGGGTGGTGTCGTATTTGTGAAAATTATATTTTCGCCCTGACAAATTGTGTTGCCAGATGTTATGAATGAGGAAACAGGAGGGATTGTATTTTTAATGATCAGCCCACCAATTATATTGGGCAAACCAAATTGACATTTTTTCCCATTCAGTGAAATAGCATTGCGAACAAAATTACACGTCGTATTATCTGGATTATTGATAACCCCCAAAGAGTCTTTTCCATATTTAGAAAAATAAATTTTCTTATCCAATCCTATTTGCAATGCACCTCCGCAACACGTATTGTCATTACTAACGACGATTTTGGAAGCAGCAATATTGGAGGCCAATAGATTGTATTGATATATAGAGGAAGTGTTATAAATTGAAGTATATAATTTGTTGTTGTCAGGGGAAAATTCAACGCCGTAAAATTTTCCAGTGTTCCCGATTTGTAGCGCATTGGAAACAACGCCATTGCTATTGTTAAAGTTTAGTACTTCCAGCGTTTCGGTAAAATATTTAGCAGATGCCAATTTTTTGCTATTATTGGAAGCTTTTAAATAACCTATTAAATCGGTGCTGTCATTTTGAAAAAGGCCCACTGAACTTATTACAGGCACTGGATTTATTCCGGAAGAAGTTAACAGGAAACTATAATAATTGCTGTTTCCAACTCCATGTGTAATCACCCAGTAATCAATATTATTATAATGTTTAGCTACCGTAAGTTTCTCAGGCGTGGGTTTTATTAATTCAATATTCTTTGTAATTACTTTTCCTAATCCTCCATTGAAACTCATATCCACAATAGAATACTGTAATCCTTTTGCTCCAAAATTATTTTCTTCTGCGTCAACTGTAAAAACATAGTAGATGTTGGCATTGCCTGGTTTAGGTATGATGATAGAAGATTGTGTTGCCGAAGATGATCCGTTGAGCCCAGTTCCACTGTCCATTACCAGATGATTTTTATTCCAGACGGTTGTTCCATCTGTATAAAATTGCAAATTTCCGGTAGGACTGCATATGGATGCACAACCTTCGTAGGTGGACATTTGGCTGTTAATGATAGCTGATGGAGGGCTGCTTGTGAATGAAATACCTGCCTTGTTTCCAAAATACCAAATATTGCTTTCCAATTGAGCATTCGCAATAAACTGCGAGCTTAAAAGAATGATGACAATTATAGATATTTTTTTTAACAAGATGTATCAGATTTTAATAAACTTTATGTTAAAGCAAGACAATTTCGCCTGTCAAAAGGTTGTCTATACTTTATTTTTATTCGTATTGCTCAGTTTCAATATTGGTTAATAATATTTTTTTCTATTTCCAGTTTTTATTTTTGATTGGCTTTCTATTTATTTAAACAGTTTTATTTTTGTTTTATTATTGTATTTTGTTTGAAAAAAATAAATAGATGATTTTTTTCTGACTTCTGACTTCTTACTTCCGACTTTTTACTATCTTTGAAACAGAAAAATTCAATAGCATGATACATTTAAAATTAGATGATAGCAAAGTAAAAGCATTTGTTTCTGATAAAGAAATCAATGCATTTCAAAACGAAATAGATAAAAGCCACAAGGCTTTACTCAACAAAACAGGCAAGGGAAATGAATTTCTGGGATGGGTGAATCTCCCATCAGAAATTGACGATGAATTGCTTTCAAAAATCGAAGCTGATGCCAAAACCATCACTACCATGGCTGAAATTTATATTGTTATTGGGATTGGAGGTTCATATCTGGGTGCCAGAGCTGTTATTGAAGCGCTTAGTCATCATTTTTCAAGCTTAAAAACTGACCGTAAACATCCATTTATTATTTATGCAGGGCAAAACTTAAGTGAAGACTATCTCTCCGATTTATTGGAAATTCTAGATCAAAGAGATTATGCATTAACGGTAATCTCCAAATCGGGTACTACTACTGAACCTGCTGTTGCATTCAGAATTTTAAAAAATCATTTAGAAAAGAAATACGGAAAAGCAAATGCAGGCCAACGCATTATTGCAATTACCGACCATTCAAGGGGCGCCTTGAAAAAATTAGCGAATGACGAAGCATATCAGACCTATGTGGTTCCTGATGATGTGGGTGGACGTTATTCGGTGTTAACTCCTGTAGGATTGCTGCCCATTGCAGTTGCCGGTTTTGATATCCGTCTATTGATGGAAGGTGCTAAAAATATGCAACATCATTTGGCTGCTTCATCCGACATTAAAACCAACATTGCATCGCAATATGCTGCAATTCGCAATGCATTGTACAAAAAAGGGAAAACCATTGAAATTATGGTTAATTTTCAACCCAACCTTTTTTATCTTACCGAATGGTGGAAACAATTGTATGGCGAAAGTGAGGGAAAAGAAAACAAAGGGATTTTTCCTGCTGGTGTTGGATTTACAACTGATTTACATTCTATGGGTCAATACATTCAAGAAGGAATACGAAATATTTTCGAAACCGTATTGAGCGTAGAAAAACCATTGCATCAGCTAGAAGTCCCCATGGATAAAGAAAATCTGGATGGTTTGAATTTTATTGCCGGTAAACGAATCAACGAAGTAAACAAAATGGCAGAATTAGGAACAAGCATTGCTCATGTTGACGGTGGAGTTCCCAATATCAGAATTTCGCTTCCTGAAATGAATGAGTACATTTTGGGAGAGTTGATTTATTTTTATGAATTTGCCTGTGGATTGAGTGGGTATGTATTGGATGTGAATCCATTTGATCAACCAGGTGTAGAAGCATATAAAAATAATATGTTTGCTTTATTGGGCAAACCTGGCTTTGAAGCACAAACTAAAGTTATGATTAACAACCTCTTTAATTATAGATAAATTTGAATGTTCAATTAATCTCATTTGAATAATGATGCATTTTTAGTAATTTTTTCTTTGCGTGGGATTAATGGCTGAATTATATTCACTGACAGACTTAATCCAATAAGGTACAATATTCTTTGCAAATTATAGGAATGTTTTAAAAAAAACACTATTTTTGCCAGCCTTTTATCATGATCATTCACTATTAAAGAATTATGCAAAATTTTACAGGCTCGATTACTTCAAAATTACCTGGTACAGAATCATCAATATTCGCTATCATGTCTGCTTTGGCTAATGAAACAGGAGCTATAAACTTATCACAAGGATTTCCCGATTTTCCGGTCTCCGAAAAATTGATTGAATTGGTTCATAAATATATGAAAAATGGAATGAATCAATATGCACCTATGATTGGTGTACAAACTTTAAGAGAAGTTATTTCAGAGAAAATATATAATACCTATGGTGCTAGTTATCATCCTGAAAAAGAAATAAATATAACTGCAGGGGCAACGCAGGCGCTTTATACTATTATTTCAGCAGTCGTTCATGATGGAGATGAAGTCCTGATATTTGAACCAGCTTACGATAGTTATATACCTGCTATCAGAATTAATGGAGGAATTCCAATACATGCTCAGTTACAAGCTCCCGATTATCATATCGATTGGGATATTGTAAAAAAAATGATTAATAAAAACACCAAAATGATCATTATCAACTCTCCTCAGAATCCAACCGGAAGTATTCTGAAAAAGGAAGATTTGAAAATGTTGAGCAAGCTTACAGAAAAGACGGATATTGTAATTATTAGTGATGAGGTATATGAGCATTTGATTTACGATGGTATTCGCCACGAGAGTGTTTGTCTTTATCCCGAATTGGCTGAAAGAAGCTATATCTTATATTCATTTGGGAAAACGCTGCATGCTACAGGTTGGAAAATGGGCTATGTAGTTGCACCTGAAAATCTAATGAAAGAATTTCGTAAAGTTCATCAATTCAATGTCTTTACTTGTAATACACCCATTCAATATGCTATCGCTGAATATCTTAAAGATAAAGAAAACTATATCCATTTGAAAAATTTTTATCAACAAAAACGTGATTTTTTTGTAAACCAAATTAAAAATTCGCGCTTTAAAGTAGTCCCTTGTTATGGAACCTATTTCCAATTGCTTGATTTTAGTAAAATAACTGAAGAAAAAGAAACAGATTTTGCAATCAGAATGACCAAAGAATACAAACTGGCATCTATTCCGCTTTCACCTTTTTATCATAATAATAAAGATAACAAGATGTTGCGCTTTTGTTTTGCAAAAACAGAAGATACAATGAAAAAGGCAGCTGAAATTTTGAATAAAATTTAAAAATTGAAACGATCAGGTGAATTCGCTTAGATCTAATTTTTTGAATTGATTTTCTTTATTTATTTCGTTTTCTGAGTTTTAGCATCCTTGTTTTAAAATCGATGGAAGCTTTAAATTTATAAAGTATATCACTTCCCAATACTCCATCAAAGGCCTGTAAACCTAATTTTTGATACGAATCACTAATATGTTGCATATCTATTACAATAGCTGGATAATCTGTAATTTCAAATGCCCCGATTGTTAAATTATCTAACTTAAAAGATTTACTTGAAAGAGTATTTGTCCCTAAACCTGCAGAAAAAATATCGTTATCTGTAAATACTTTATTATCAATATATTCAATGATCCGAGATAAATCAAAAACTGTTTTGGAAGCACCAGTATCAATGAGTAAATGCGCTTTTTTCATGTTTATTTTTACCTCAATGAGGAGGTGATATCCGCTATCTTCAATTTTGATGAGCTGAAAAGGAATTTTTGTAATCATTTCTTTGAGTTTGTAAAGTTTTATTAAGTCGGAAGACCGAAGACCGAAAACTTATTAGAGTACTATATTGTTCAATAACTTAATAACCAATAACTAATAACTAATACAAAAAGCTGCTTCCCCCTAAAAATTCACGAAGTATAGAAGTTGGAGGAATATCTCTTTCAGAAATAGGCAAAAAGTAGGAAATAAATTTTAATAAACGTACTGCTTCGGCATATTCTGGCATATTTTCGGGAACTACCTTTAAGATAGGTTCTGCAAAGGTTTTTAATACACCCAATTCGTACAAAAGAGCAGAATTGAACATTATATCTGCATTTTCCTGAAAAGGGAAAATATTCTGATCTTCACCTTTTCTTACGCTTTCCCATCGTTTCAATGTATCTAATGCACTGTAACCTCTGTTGCGGTAGTCGCGTACAATTCTTCTGATCAGTCGGTTATCTGTAGTTGGAATTGGGTTTTGTTTGTCGATAGCCAGCTGGGTTAAAGCGGATACAAAGATTCTGTATTTCATTTTCTCTTCAATCAGATGGGTAAGTTTAGGGTTTAATCCATGAATGCCTTCCACGATAATCAGACTGTCTTTAGCGAGTTTTAGCGTAGTATTGTTATAATAGCGTTTCCCTGTGATGAAATCAAATCTGGGGATTTCTACTGTATTTCCATCCATCAGATCCAGTAAATCCCTGTTAAATTGTTCAATATCCAATGCTTCTATGCATTCGAAATCATAATCTCCAAATTCGTCTTTAGGCGTAAAATCTCTGTTTATGAAATAGTTATCTAATGATATCTGAACAGTTTTAAATCCAAGCACTTTTAGTTCTACCGACAATCGCATGCTGAAAGTAGTTTTGCCGGATGAAGAGGGTCCAGCAATTAGTATCAGTCTGGCTTCATTCCGTTTTTTAAAAATATTATCGGCAATTTTAGCTATTTTTTTTTCGTGCAAAGCTTCCGAAATCTGGATTAATTCGTAGTCCCTTTTTTCAATTACAGCTGTATTCAAAGATCCAACATAAGGTACTTCAAGAATTTCGCACCATTTCTTATGTTCGCGGAAAATTTTAAACATTTTGTTCTGGATCACGATTTCATCTAATTCTTCAGGATGTTTTTGTTTGGGCACCTGCAATAATAAGCCATTAAAATATTGAACTACATTGAATTTTTTCAAATAGCCAGTACTGGGAACCAAATATCCGTAAAAGTAATTTACAGCATCCTCTAAATGGTAGACGGATGAGTACAATTGATTCCTCGTCTTGAATAATAATAATTTATCGTGGTGAGCGTTTTCTTCAAATATTTTGATAGCTTCTGTTGTAAGTATTTCTTTTCTGACAAAAGGAAGGTTCTGTTCAATGATTTCCTGCATTCTTTTTTTTATCAATCCAATAGTAATTGCATCTAAAAAAAGATGAGAATTGCTGACTTCACAATACCATCCTTTTGAAATCGAATGCTCTATGCTTAATACAGCCGTAGGGTAGATATCTTTAATTGCTTTATATAATACAAAAGCCAAAGAGCGGATATACATGCGGATACCTATATGGTGGGTAATATCAATGAATTGTATGGTTTTTGGTCTAAAAACCTGATAATTTAATTCTTTGAGCTTATTATTTACCATTACACCCAAAATAGGATATTTTGAACAGATTTGCATATCTGCTGCTATATCACTCATAGTTGTTCCAATTGGATATTCTTTTCTTACATCGCAATTTGTACAAATAATTTCAATCATGTTTATTGTGAGTTTATAGTTTTAAAGTTTATAAAGTATAATTTAAAACAGTTCTAATTATTGACTTTAAAATGCATTAACAAAGTAACGAAATTTTTATGAATTTTAGTTTATGGAAGTTTAAAATCATCTTTTTGGATTACAGAAAACCGTATTTCAGCTCATTTTATGCTTTTTTGCTTATAAAAAACCAGATAATTAATCATATTTATATTATTTTATTAAAATATATTTAAACAAAAATTAATATAATATGTTAAATATCAGTTATTAAAAATTAGAAACTAAGAAAACTGCTTACACTATGGAAACTTTATTATAAAAAAAGTGTTTTAAGTTTATTATTTTTTATAATTTTGCAGCATGGAAGAAAAAGAATTATTCATCATTGAAAAAACAGGAGAGCTTTTTAAGAAATATGGTATAAAAAGTGTTTCTATGGATGATATTGCGCAACAATTAAGTATTTCCAAAAAAACACTGTATCAGTATTTCAAAGATAAAGCCGATCTGGTCGTAAAAGTGGTTCAATTCCATAATTGCGACACCGACCAAAAATTTATTGATATAAACAATAGTAATCTGAATGCGATTGACTCTTTAATAGAGGTTAGTAAACATCTTATAGAAATCATGAAGGAAATTAATCCTCCGATTCTCTATGATTTACGTAAATATTATCCTGAATTGACCAGGGAGTTGATTGAAAGCCGGAAAGAGCATGTTTTTAGCAATATCAAAACCAATCTGCTCAAAGGTATAGACGAAGGCTTGTATCGTGAGGATTTAAACCCTGACATTATCACTTCATTATATGTAAAACGTATGGATGATATCTTTTTAGAAGAAGACACTGCCCTTATCAGTTTTCCTCAGCATGAAGTATTTTCCCAGTTATTTATTTACCATATTAGAGGGATTGTAAGTAATAAGGGTTTAAAATATTTTGAAAATAAAATAAAAAACGAATCATTAATTTAATCTATTAATTTAAAATGAGAAATTTAAAACTAATCATTACAACATTGGTTGTTGTTGTAGCTCACATTCAGCTTTTTGCTCAGCAGAATGGGGATATGCAATTCAGCCTAAAAGATGCTAAAGCGTATGCTCTTAAAAATAGTCCGCTGATTAAAAATACTAATATTGATTTAGCTGAAGCCAAAGAAAAAATCTGGCAAACTACTTCTATCGGATTGCCTCAGGTGAATGGGAAATTAGCAGGGTCTTATCAACTGACAGTTCCTGAAAATATCAAATCTTTTTCGAGTCTGAGTAATCTGGGTAGCTGGATGTATAATGCAGACCAAGCTTTGTACGGATTAACCGGAAATGATCCTAAATTTAATCACATCACTCAACCGGCTCCTTCAACCCCTGCAAGCGATAATGACCTCAAATGGGGACTGACATTTGATGTTACGGTCTCACAATTGATTTTTAGTGGTTCATATATTGTAGGTTTGCAAACTTCTAAAACTTTTAAACAACTTTCGGAAGTTAGTATTACGAAATCTGAAAACGATCTGATGGAAGCAGTTACCAATGCTTATTTTTTATGTGTCATCGCCCAGGAAAATAAACAGGTAATTGATAGTATTTACAAGGCTACCAATAAAATTTTGTATGAAATTACAGAAACACAAAAACAAGGTTTTTTGGAAGAAACCGATGTGGATCAAATGCATATAACACTTATCAATATTCAGAATACCAAAGAAATGATTGACAGGCAATGCGAAGTAGCCTTAAATCTGCTGAAATTTCAAATGGGTATGGAGTTGAAAAGCCCCCTAACATTGGTTGATAAAACAGATGTGTTGATTGCTCAATTAAATGCAGATGTCATGATGCAAAAAAAATTAACTGTCGAAAATCAGGTTGATTACCGCTTGTTGAGTGTTCAGGAGAAAATGGCATTATTGAATGTAAGATATCAAAAATCAATGTTTTTGCCAGATGTGGCTGCTTATTACAATCATCAGGAAAACTTTAATAAAAAATCATTTTCTTTTACACCCCCGGACGTGATTGGTTTAAGTGTAAGCATTCCAATATTTGGTAGTGGCCAAAAATTGTCAAAAGTAAAACAAGCTAATCTGGATCTGGAAAAAATAAAGAATGGCAAAACCCAGTTGTCTTTGGGGTTGCAAGTTCAATACTCTGATAATCAATCCGCATTTGTTACAGCCGCAAACAAATTTCAAACCAACAAAATGAGTAGGGATTTGGCATATAAAATCTACGATAAATCCATTATAAAATTTAAAGAAGGTATTATCAGTAGTCTTGAATTAGCACAAGCTCAAAATCAATATTTACAATCAGAATCAAATTATTTTTCTTCTATCATCGAAATGGTTACCTCATATACAAAACTTGAAAAATTATTAAAATAATCAACCTAAAAATAAAAAAAATGAAAAAGTATTTAATCATCATCAGTATCGTAATATTAGCTGTTGCGTGTAATAAAAGTGATAAAAAAACACAATTAGACAAATTAAAAATTCAAAGAGACAAAATAACTGAACAAATTACTGCTTTGCAACTGGAAATTGCCCAAGATAAAGGAGATACCAACGATTTAAAAATACCTCTAGTTGGTATAGCTGAAGTGAAAAATCAGGAATTTAATCATTTTATTGAAGTACAGGGTAAAATTGATGGAGAAGATAACGTTGCTGTTGCTCCAAGAATGGCCGGAACAATTACCAAAGTTTTTGTAAAAGAAGGTGATGTTGTAAAAACCGGACAGATACTTGCACAAATTGATGATGCTGTTTTACGTCAGTCAATCGATGAAGTTCAAACGCAGTTGAGTTTTACAACGACCTTGTATAATAAACAAAAATCGCTGTGGGATAAAAAAATAGGCTCTGAAGTTCAATACCTTTCGGCTAAAAATAATAAAGAAGCCATGGAAAAGAAAATGAAAACCATCAACGAACAGTTAGAAATGTCGCGTATTACTGCACCAATCAATGGAAGCATTGAAGAAGTACTTGTTAAAGTTGGGCAGATGGCTGCTCCAGGAGTTGTTCCTGCATTCCGTTTGGTTAATTTCGCTACAGTTAAAGTAACGGCTGATGTTGCAGAAGCTTATTCACCCAGGGTTAAAAAAGGAGATAAAGTATCTATCAGATTCCCAGATTATAATAATGAGATTGAATCTAATATTACTTTTACAAGTAAATACATCAATCCAACCAATAGAACTTTTACTGTTGAATCAAGACTAAAACCGGGAGGTAAATTCGAATTCAGAGCGAATATGATAGCTGTTGTAAAGATCAATGATTATAAAGAGGTAAATGCAGTAGTCCTTCCTGTAAGTGTTATTCAAAAAGATGCCAAAGGTGAGTTTGTTTATATTCAAGACACTGATGGAAAGAATATGATAGCGAGAAAAAGAGTTGTTAAAAGTGGTCAGAACTACAGCGGTATGGCTGAAGTTACCGAAGGTTTAAAGCAAGGTGATAAAGTGATAATAACCGGCTTTCAGAATCTTGAAGATGGAATGATAATTAAATTATAAATTAACCGAAAATAATCTAAAAAGATGAATAAAGTAAAATTTAAAGAATTTTTCGGAACCAGTTGGGCTATTGATAACAAAACAAGTATTTACGTACTGATGCTTATCATCTCTATATTTGGTATTATTAATTACAACACCATACCCAAAGAGCAATTTCCTGAATTGGTAATTCCGACCATGATGGTTAATACCATCTATCCGGGAACATCTCCGACTGATATGGAGAATCTGATAACACGTCCTATCGAAAAGAATATAAAGTCTATCAATGGCGTTAAAAAAGTTACAAGTAACTCCATTCAGGATTTCTCTATGATAGTAGTTGAGTTCAATACAGACGTGAATGTACAGTATGCTAAGCAAAAGGTTAAGGATGCTGTTGATAAATCAAAGAATGATTTACCTACCGATTTGCAGAAAGAACCTTCGGTAATGGAAATTGATTTTTCAGAAATACCCATTATGTATATCAATATGTCGGGCGACTATGAGCTTGATAAACTTAAGAAATATGCAGATGATTTAAAAGATGACCTTGAAGGCTTAAAGGAAATTACCCGTGTTGATATTGTAGGTGCATTAGATCGCGAAATACAGGTGAACCTTGATATGTACAAGATGCAGGCTGCCAGCCTTTCGTTAAGTGATATTGACCGTGCCATTGCTGCCGAAAATCTTACAATTTCAGGTGGTTCTATCAAAATGCAAGGTACCGAAAGAAGTATAAGAGTTGTGGGTGAATTTAAGGAAATGGAAACACTCAAAAATATTATTATCAAGTCGGGGAGTGGTGCATTAGTCTATCTTAAAGACGTTGCTGAAATCAAGGATGGTTTCAAAGAAAGAGAAAGTTATGCAAGACTCGAACGTAAAAATGTAATTACTTTAAATGTAATTAAAAAAAGTGGTGAGAATTTACTGGAAGCTTCTGATAAAATCAAAGCCAGCCTTGAAAAGATGAAGAAGAATAATTTTCCTCCCAAACTTAAAATTACTGTGACTGGCGATATGTCGGTATTTACAAGAAATACACTGTTTGATCTTAACAATACGATTATTATCGGCTTTATACTTGTAACCATTATCCTGATGTTTTTTATGGGATTAACGAATGCATTGTTCGTTGGTTTGTCGGTACCATTATCTATGGCCCTGGCTTATATTGTGATGCCTGAAATTGGATTTACTATGAATATGCTGGTAATGTTTGCTTTCATATTTGCTTTGGGGATTGTAGTGGATGATGCCATTGTTGTGATAGAGAATACGCACAGGGTATTTAATCAGTATAAGGGTGTGCTGGATATTAAACAGTCGGCCAAATATGCTGCAGGCGAAGTATTTGTTCCCATTCTTTCAGGTACACTCACCACGCTTGCTCCTTTCTTTCCACTTGCTTTTTGGCCAGGTATAATTGGTAAGTTTATGTATTTTATTCCTGTTACCTTGATCATTACTTTGTTTGCTTCACTGATTGTAGCTTATATTTTCAATCCTGTATTTGCTGTTTCATTTATGAAGCATCATGATGATGAAGAAATTCAATTCAGTAAGAAAAAAACATTTACTATAGGTGCTATATTCATAGGCATCGGCTTATTGTTTCATTTAGCAAGTTTAGCTGGAATTGCCAATTTCTCTATATTTATTGGTCTTTCTTTTGTCGGACATCAATTATGGGGACGACGTATTTTGTTAAAATTTCAACATGAGTTTATTCCTGCTTTGATGCGACGCTATGAAAAATTATTAAGATTTTTTATAAGTAAACACCGACCTTATGTTTTATTGGGAAGCTTAGTTGCATTGTTTATCTTTACGATTGTTTTAATGAATATTGCCAAACCTAAAGCTGTCCTTTTTCCTTCCAACGACCCTAATTATATTTATGCTTACATTAAGATGCCTGTTGGAACAGATATTAAAGTTACCGATTCTATTACCCGTTTAGCTGAGGATAGAATTTATACAGTAATAGGTGATTCAAATAAAATAGTTGAATCTATTATCTCAAATGTTGCCGTAGGTGCTTCAGACGATAAATTCAATACGACTACTTCTGCCTCACATCTGGGTAAAGTAACTGTGGCATTTGTTGAGACCGCTAAACGTAAAGGTGAATCCACCATGCCTTATCTCGATAAAATGAGAAATGCCGTTAAAGGGATATCCGGTGCTGAAATCACAGTTGATCAGAATAGAAATGGACCTCCTACAGGAAAACCAATCAACATTGAAATAAGTGGCGATAATCTAGATCATTTAATAGCAACAGCAAGCAATTTTAAAGCTTTTACAGATTCATTAAAGATAGAAGGGATAGAACAGTTAAAATCTGATTTTGACAACAACAAACCCGAATTAATTGTAAATATCGACAGAGAAAGAGCCAACCATGAAGGGATTTCTACTGGACAAATAGGTATGGAAATTCGATATGCGATTTTTGGAAAAGAAACTTCCAAATTCAGAGAAGGTGAAGACCAATACCCAATTCAGATTCGTTATGAAGAAAGTCAGCGTAAAAATATCGATAGGGTGATGAACCTTAAGATTACATATAGGGATATGAATTCTGGTCAGTTGCGGCAGATTCCGTTGTCGTCCATTGCCAAAATAAGCTATCAAAATACTTATGGAGGGATTAAAAGGAAGAACCTAAAAAAAGTAATAACACTTTCCTCCAATGTTTTGACGGATTATAATGCCAATGAAATTGTTCAGAAACTAAAAGCAAATGTTCATAAATTTAATAAAATTGATGGCGTTGACATTACCTTTACAGGAGAACAGGAAGATCAGAAAGACACGGCAGCTTTTATGATGAAAGCGATGTTGCTTGCCATGTTCCTTGTTATGTTCATTCTTATCACACAATTCAACTCAATCAGTAAACCTTTGATTATCTTCAGTGAAGTATTCTTTAGTATCATTGGTGTATTATTAGGATTTATAATCTTTCACATGACCTTTTCCTTTATCATGACAGGAATGGGTGTTGTTGCACTGGCTGGAATTGTCGTAAGGAATGGTATTTTGCTGGTTGAATTTACGGATGTGTTAAAGGAGAGAGGCATGAAAACAAGGGAAGCCGTTGTACAGGCTGGTAAAACAAGAATAACACCCGTAATCTTAACTGCATCAGCTACAATATTGGGTTTAATTCCATTGGCAGTTGGGCTGAATATTGATTTTGGTTCACTGTTTACACATTTGAACCCACATATTCATTTTGGAGGTGATAATGTAGCTTTCTTTGGTGCCTTAGCCTGGACCATTATTTTCGGATTGAGTTTTGCAACTTTCCTGACCTTGGTTTTCGTTCCAGCTATGTATCTGATAGCTTATGAATTGAAAGTTAAAATAGCAAGAGGCAAATCTAACCGGATTGCCCGAAGCAAGAAATAGGGGAGTCTTAATTTATAAATAAAAAAGCGATTTCATCTATAAGTGGAATCGCTTTTTTAGTAAACAGTATTTCAGACTATAATTGAAACGAGGAAATATATATTTAATTGATTTAAACAACTTATCTTTAAAAAATAAGTTAGCTATGCCTGTCAGCGTGCAAAGCACCTGACAGCGTTAAAATAAAAAAAAAGTAATACATTCATCAGTTTAAAATATATTTAAAAATAAACGCTGACAGGTGCTTTGCACGCTGTCAGGTTTTTATATAGGATGCGGCGATATTTAAAAATTATAAGTAGCAATCAACAATGCCCTAAGATTAGCATATTCGGTAGCATTTTTAACTTTTCCTTTCATATCGGGTATCCCATAAGCTGCAACGGTATATTCCAGTTCGCTGCCGAAAACCAATTGCCCGGTTGAATATGTGATACGAGGAGCGATGCGATAAATATAGTCAATGTTATTACCTCTTCCATAGAACTTACCATTGGTTGCCAGCTCATTGCTATATCCCAAGTTTTTAGTATAGCCTGCAAACATCCCCAGTTTCCAGCTTGGGCCTTTGGTTGTAATATCTAACCATGCATTCATCGATTGCAAATTGCCATATCTGACTTCTCCTGTAGCTGCATCAATTGCTCTTTCGAAATAACCTCCCAGCATGGTATGCTCCGAAAGGTTTTCTCCCCAGCTGCCTTGCAGTTTTATATCCAGTTTTTTAAAATTCAATTTGGCAAAACAGATGACAGCAAAAGAAGTCACATTCGCATCGGTTTTAAAATTGCTGTCGGTAACTAATTTGGGCTGCAGCATCTTGAAATCACCGCCTATACCCAATAAATGCGTTTTCAAATTGTAGTGCAATTGCAAATGGAAATTGGGGATTGCGGCATCGCGCATATAATCAGATTTTATGCCAATAGGACCATCGCTGGCATAATCTCTCTGGGAAGCAGCCACTGCAATAATTTTTAAATGACTGAAAGTGTGAGAATACCTAAATTGAATATGGCGTGAAAATGCATGAAATGGAGCGCCGGTATTTAATGAAAGCACACCCGGCAACATTTCGGGTACATCAAAAGGATGCCAATACTGACCGATTAAGAGATCATTTTTTTGCCAGTTAAGTTTGATAAAGGCATGGCGCAAGCGAAAGCCATTGTTATCGTTATTGGTTTGCCCGGAGAAATCGCCTTCAATTACACCTGAAGTTTTAGCCCCAAAGGCATCAGGACCCCATACATTAGCGGTTAATCGACTGATCATGGCCAGTTGATTGAACGAAGGGCTGGCATTGATGTCTTTGCCATTTTTGTCTGTTTTTTTGTTCAGTGGGTACAACAATAGCATGGTTTCGCGACCACCTTCCGTTTGGCGGGTATCGAACATCAGTTGGGAATTTACAAAACCATTGAATTTAACGCCGAATTTAGTCGAATCTTTTTGTGCAAAAGAGGACAAAGTAATGAAAATACCTGCAATAGCAAGCAGTAATCTAAATCTATTCTTAATCATTAATTATTAAATTTTGAGAAGGGTAATTATTTTTTTAACTCATTAATATTCAATAGTATTTCTTTCTGTTTATTTTGATTTTCCTTTGATAGCAGCCAACGAAAGGATTACGCCCAACGCAATACCCAATAATGCTGCAAACAATACTCGGTATTCAGTGGGTAATAAAAAGGTAATGGTATGTGCCGGTATCCAGAAAAATGGAATGGTTTTCTTAAATACGAAGTTCCATTGTACCTTCCAGTTGATACGGCTCATGATATCACCAACATTCATACTACTGAACAATCCTTTAACACTTCCTCCTTTATCAGCAATATGGGTATCGGTTATTTTATGCAAGGTCATCATTACCGGAGCATATATTAAATTCATGGCTGTGCTGATGCATAAAGCAGCAAGCAATCGAGTTGTTCCCATTCCATTGGCCATGGCATCAAAAATATCTTTCGTTTTCATAGCATCTGCGACTCCGCTTATACTACAGGATTTTTCAAGAAATCCGGGGATGCCGATGGCAAAAATATCAAATGCCAGCTTAATGGTAATTCCTAACAATCCCCATACAATGGCTCTTGGTAAAATGCCAAAACCTTGTGTGTTGAATTCACCTGTTTTGATGCGCAAACCGATTACTTCACCCATAGTTGCCAGAAAACCAAATTTAATAAAACTTGTAAGTACCCAATATTGTGGATTGTAAATAAATCCTTTTTGCAAACAGCTTAGGAAAGGGAAGGGGATAAATGGCAATAAAATGATGGCTGCAATGCCGATAAAAAAAAAGTCATTTTTTTTCATAGGATATTGTTGATGATTAATTGGTTATGTTGTATTTTTTGTTGAATGATCAGATTTCTGGCCACTTTTTTATGGTTTACCGTTATTCTTTGTTTTTTTATATAAAACAAAATACTCATAATTTATCAAAATCAATGAAACAAAGGTAATTGAAACGGCTATCCAATATTTAAAATCAGATAAAGCATTGTACAATAGTATTATCATTGCAAAAATCAGCATTGATAATGCCAAGATTTTAGTTTTACTGCCAAATGGATTTTTCATTTGTTTTAAGTTAAATTATTTATTGGTCATATGCCAGCCTTTAGGCAGGCAGTCAAAACACTATTTAATGTAATTTTCAGTTTCTACTTCAGTCGAAAAACCTTCGGTCTTCTGACTTCTTTAATCTTCTCTATTTCTCTATTCTGATTCTTGCATCTACAGCCACAACTTTGTCTTTTTTACCCAGCAATGGGTTGATGTCCATCTCTTTGATTTCGGGAGCTACCGACAACAAAGTGGAAACGGCTAAAATTACATCTATAAACATTTCTTCGTTGATACCTTCCTGTCCTCTCACACCTTGAATGATTTTGTAACTCTTTAAATCCCTCACCATTTTTGTAGCTTCTACTTTACCGATGGGTACAAGTGCAGCACTCACATCTTTTAATACCTCGATAAAGATACCTCCCATTCCACACATTACTAGATGTCCGAATTTATCTTCAAAATTGGCACCTACAAATAATTCAGTACCCGAAAGCATCGGCTGAATAAGAATAGCAGTTGTGTCTTTGATCTGAATCATTCTTTCAAATTCTTTTTCTACCGTTGCAGCATCTTTAATATTTAGTACTACACCGCCAACATCCGATTTGTGAACAGGACCCACTACTTTCATTACCACTGGGAAACCCAGTTTTGTGGCAGCAGCCATAGCTTTCGTTTTATCAGTCACTACCGCTTCACCTGCACGGGGAACACCTGCTGCATCCAACAAACCCTGAACAGCTTCTGGAGTTAAATACCCATTCTCACTTGTATCGATGATAGCACGTATCAAACCTTCGTCCACATGAGAAGTACAGGCCTTCATCAGCATAGGTTTGTTGGTATGATAGACCTTTGCCAGTGCATTGCCCAAGGTAACTTCGTCTGGGAAATTTACCCTGCCTTTTGAAATAAATTCTTCTACTTCTTCTTTTGCAGTGAGAATAGAAGGCAGAACAGGGAAAATAGGCTTTTTGGCCGTTTTCATTTTTTCGTCCAAGACCTTGTATACATCAAAAAGTTTGAACAATCCTGGAGTACCGAAAATAACAACCATGCCATCAATTTCGTCGAAATCCTTGTCCACATAATCAATGATAGTACCCAATTGTTCAGCAGTACCCGTTGCTAAAAAATCAATTGGATTGGCAACTGAAGAACCAGGATAAAGCTTGCTTAATAATTCATTAGCTTTTGGATGTTGGATGTGAGGTATATTCATTCCACCTTTCGATAAGGCATCCGTCAGCATAACCGCCGGACCACCTGCATGGGTAATAATGGCTAAATTTTTGCCTTTTAATTCGGGATAGCTAAAAACAGATGCAACACTGATTAAATCCTCTCTTCCATAGCAACGAACAATGCCGGCTTTGCGGAACAATGCATCCACGGATACATCAGAGCTGGCTAAGGCTCCGGTATGAGAAGAAGCTGCACGACTTCCTTCTTCGGAAGAACCTGCTTTTACTGCTGCAATTTTACAGCCTTTCTTGATCAGGGAGGCTGCATGTTTCATCAACATTTCAGGTTTTGAAATGTTCTCGATGTATAAAAGTTTGATTTTAGAACTCGTAGCAGGATCGAAAGTTTCGTCCATGTATTGTAGTATTTCTTCTACACCCATCTGGGCTGAATTGCCTACGGAAAATACGTTGGCAAAGGTCAATCCTTTTGGAATTCCGGCTTCCATAATAAAACAGGCAGTAGCCCCCGAACCTGATATAAAATCGCAACCCTGAGCATCCAGTTTAGGAATTGGCAAGGTGAAAATACTGTGATGAGCTGGTGTTAAAATACCTACACAGTTTGGTCCGATTAAAGAACCATTTACGTTGTTAATCAGTTCAACGACTTTGTCTTCCAGTATTTTACCTTCAGGGCTTTCTTCGCTAAAGCCGGCAGAAAGAATGATAAATGCTTTGGTGTCTTTTTGTAAACTAAGCAATTCCACAGTATCAGGTATATATTTAGCTGCAATAGCAATAATTGCTAAATCAACTTGTGGTAAATCTGATGTATTGCGAAAACTTTGAATACCCTGAACTTCATCTTCTTTTGGATTGCTCACGTATAACTCACCTTTAAATGCACCGTCGATGAGATTCTTCAATATCTTACCGCCTGGTTTTTCTACGTCGTTGGATGCACCAATTACTACAATACTCCGGGGGTTGATTAATTCTTTGGTAATCATATATTTTTATGTTGATTATGCTAAATTTCTAAAAGAATTTGTTAATTATAAAGCGGCAAAGTTATCAAAAAACCAAAGAAATAAAAAAAATACTTAGGAGGAAAATGCAAAGGAAAGCACTTAAAATTTTAAGCAATCTTAAACTGCTTTGAGTAATGTTGTTATTGGTATGAATAGGATTTTTTTAAAGGTATATAAATCTTACTTCCCTTTTGAGTATGATATTAATCCTTGTTATATAATTAATAATGCGAATCAAGGGTTTAGTTAATGTACTAAGGACATAAAGATACATTTTATACCATTTTTCTATTGACACTTATGCCTTAACGGGCAAAAAATGGTATAAAGATGATTCAACTCTTGATTTTCAGTATTATATAAGCTACATTTCTTATCAATCAGCAATGATGAGGGTTAGAATTTCATATGCAGCCAGCTGAATTTTGTCCAACTTTTCGCCTTGCTCTTCAAATGGACTACTTTTATAAATATTTTTATAAGGCAAACGTAAGCTAAAAGTTACTACTTCGGTTTTATTTCCAGGATTGTATAAACGGACCAGCAGTCCTTTATTGCCTTCCAATGGTTTCATATAGCTCACATACACATCGGTATTTAAAAGTGTAAAAGGAGGTGTAAACCTAGGTTGTCCTTTACTTACCTTTTGAATGATGAGGGCTTGACTACTTTCGATGCCTGAATGGGTAGCTTCTGTTTGATTGTATTGAAAATGAGGAATAATAGAATGGGTGTAAGTACTTACTCCCGGCTGATCTGCTTTGTAGTTGGTATACCAATAGTTATTCATCACATAGGTGTAAATTGTAGATGAAGGCAGCTGGTTTTTCTTCCAACTTGAGTTTTGCTGAACAGAATTGGGCTCTGGTAATTCACTGTGCATTTCACCAATCTCTATCAGTGGTGTTTCATTAACCGTAAATGTAAGCCCATAATCTTTATTCGAGATATCTACAAATCGTTGTGCAGAATAAAAATCCTTGCAGGCTCCGGCCAATTGATCGATTTCCGGACGTATAACCCCATAGCCTAAGTCAATTCTAACGGTTGAATTTGGTACATTGAAGGGATATGCGAAATGGATAGCCTCTCCTTTGCGGACTAACTTTTTATCGATGGTATTTACAATATCAATTTTATTTAAACCCTTCACCATCCTGATTTCTCGTTGTAAAGAATTACATCCGGGAGCATCCGAAGCAATGTTAAAGCTTGCAACTAAGGGCCCGTTCTCTTTTATCGTTATAACAACTGTTGAATTGGTTTTAGCTTTTGCTGCGTCATAACCTTCCACATAAAAATATTCGTTCAATCCATTGGTAGTTTTATCAACCATTTCAGTAATATTTTTATATTTTAAGTGATTGATACAGCCTGTTTTTGGATCTATCTCAATTTGAAGACTATCATCAGTAATACGATTATTTTCAATTTTTAAATGACTCCTAAACTTTGATTTTCCAGCCTGAATTGTAAACCGACAGCCTGATAATCCTGGGATATTTTCAGCCAGAAAAGCCAGTTCTCCATTGGATAATCTTTGGGAGGCTACCACTTCTCCTTTTTCATTGCAGACCACATCACCCTTACTGCTCATTTCTTTTGAAATTGTTACCAAGTCCGAACGTTGCCAAGAGTTTGTATTGATAACTTCAAAATTTGATTCATTGACGATTTCACTTAAAAGGCTATCCCTGATCGTTTTTGCTTCTTTATCAGCATCTATAGCAAATGCTTGTTTGATATTCCATTGTGTTTTTGCAAAAACGCAATCGGGTTCAGAAGTACTATTGAAAGCGCCCCAGGTATGTTCGTCCCATAGAAGCACATTTCTCCATGCCTCGTAAAATTTACTTGCATCGTATTTTCCAGGGGCCATGATTGAACATAAAATTTCCGATTGAACGAGGTTTTCAGATACTTTTCTTACCAATCCTGTTTCGTAGGCAGTAGAAACAGCCCCATCCTCCCAGTAAGGCGTCATGTCGCCGGAATAGGAAGGCAAATCTTTTGCGTATTTCTTTTCAAAAGCTTCAAATGCTTGTGCTGAAGTGGCAAGTATCATTTTGGGTGATTCGTATTTTTCGTTCCAGTCTTTTACAAAATCAGGCAATGCTGGGTCCACAGGACCATTATCCCCTTTGATGGTATAACGCATCTGTATCATATCATAAGGGAATTTTTGACGGTCCAGTTGATTTAAATAATCCGTCATTGTTTTTTTGAATCGCACATCGTTTTGAACAATAGAACCACTGTGAAAAGCAGAATATCCCAGGCCAGTCATCCAGTATAGCAATTTCTCTTTTCCTGAAGGCGAAATCCAGTAAAAAGGTTTGTCACCCCAGCTTGAACTGGTATAACCCACGCGATCGCCACTGCCCATCAAATTACCTTCTTTGGTTTTCATTCCTATCAAATAGTTTGGTCCACTCGAAAAGTATTTTACACCCGATTGAGCCAGGGTGGGAATCGTATTCCATGTCATTCCGGGAATATCAGAAATCATGGCTGATTGGATGGGAAGATTATATTTCTTACTTAGGATTCGGGCATATTCAGTCAACTTATAAAACTCTTCAGGACGTGTTATGCCGGTTAATGGATTGGTAAATAGAGCCTGTAATCCCATGGAGCCATTTTTGACAGCTTCTACAAATTCGGTTTTCTTTTCTTCTGACGCTGTTTTCAAAAATGTTTCTGTAGCCCAAAGAATTTCAATATTCCATTTAAAACGGGCTTCAATAGGATAATTTGCAGTTTTCTTTATTAAATCAAGGGCGTCATTGATATTTTTCAGTTGCTTTTTCAATACATCCGTTTGTATATCTGAGTAACCTATATCATTGTGAGAATGCGACATCAGATAAATTGTGCGTCTGTTAACGGGTTTTAAAGTAATATTTTGAGAAGGTAATTTTTGACCGTCAACACTTACTTCCATCTTAATTGCTTTTTCGATGGATACAGTATCTATATTAATCTCGAAATTGTTTAAGCCTAATACCAAATCGAAATGAATGGTTTTCCCATCTAAAATAACTTCAGCTTTTCCTTTATCGTTAGGATAACTGATGTCAGTTCGGATAACTTGCATGGTTTTGCCATTTAATTTGGCGAGAAATGGCATTTGATAAGCTGTAAAAGAATTGTCCATATTGTATAAAAACGTCATATACCAATCCCGTGAATCGGCTTTTTCACCCAATACTTTCACCTTTACGGCTTCTCCTTTTTTGAATTGACTGACAGGAAGTTTTAGATACATGAATCCTGAAACATCTCCTAAACCATCTGCTCCTTTGAATTCAAAACTCAACTCGCTACCATCCTCTGCTTTTTGTACCCATTGTTTTTCATATTTATTTACAAAAGTCTGAAAACTAAAATATTTTTTATCGTTGAGGCTTATATCAAATTTTCGTTCTCCATGACTGGTTCCCGACGAAAAGGCACAAATCCAGTAAAAAGTGACAAACTTCTCTTTGTAATTGGCAGGAATTGCTTCGGTTTTCCATTCTATCTGCATTTCTCCGCTGGTGCAACGTGTAAGTATGGCCGAGCTGGCTGCAGTATTAAAGCAATGGTATTCAATAGATTCGCCAGATACAACATTTAAGCATCCTTTTAATAAATGAGATCTTGTTGTAATTGATTGCGCTAAAATACTTGCAGATGTAAATAAATACAACATTGCAATCATCAGGATATAACGTTTGTTCATAAGATTTATTTAAATAAATGAAAGCAATAATTTGCCTTATTCCGTTATGTAAACGGATAAAATTAAGTATGTAAAATTATAAAAAAATATGACAATGCATCTATGAAATAATCATCATTTTATTTGAATAAAAGCAAAGATTTGGAGCTAAAATGTTTTATAATTATTTTTGTTTTTTTGATAACAATAAAAGAATGAATTCAGGCGTTTTTATAAAAAATATTAATTTAAGCTAGCTTTCAATGAAAGTAAAACCTTACCATCAAACAAGCAAGAAAGTCCTTATTCTGATTATTCTATTTGTCTCAATTACTGCTTCAAGTAATGCTCAAGAGTTTTTTTATTTCAAAAGCTATGGCGAATATTACAATGATTGGAGTTTTTACAACCCATTTTCTTACTATAAAAGAATGCCATTGCCTAAAAACCTTTATAAAGAACTGAAGGTAAAAGAACAGAAAGTCTATTTTCAAAATTCAGCAAAAGATACAACTGCCTACCTTTTTGAGCAAAAAACGTATAATCAAAATGGGTATGAAACATCCATCAAAAGATACAACCGCAATGGTAAAATCTATTTCCATGTTGAAAAAGAGTACTCCGAAAATGGAAGAATTTTTAAAGAAAAGAATTTCGATTCAAAAGGTAGGCCAATTTATGGTTGGGAAGTTAACTATGATAACAAAGGTAATATGATTGAAAACAAGAGTACTAACCGTAAAGGAATACTCATTCATCATACTGTGAACACCTTCAATGATAAGGGAAAGATTTCAAGCTGCGATTCTTACTATGGTAAAAAACAAAAATTGTTTTCAAGAATGCTTTACACTTATTATTCAAATGGGGATAAAGAAACGACTACTCAATTGGATGCAAAAGGTAAAATTGTAAAAGTATGGTCCTATGCCTGTTCTTCTGATGGTGTTGAACGGAAAATTAAAAAAGATACTGTTCAGGTATGTAAAATTGCAGATTACAATAAAGACGGGGGGTTTACAATTACTAACAGAACCCTGAATGAAGAGGGGAAGTTAGAAAGGACCGTTTCTAAATTCAACAAAGACAGTATTCAAACAGAAGCTTTCAGATACGATAATGAAGATCGTGTGGTATATCAAAACAAAACCAGTATAACTGAGCATAATTGGGAAACAGAATATATCGGCTTTTATGTAAAACAGTCAAAACCTAGAACCATTGTTCATAATTTGTACAATCAGAACAAAGAATTAGTAAAATACGATATGACTACGTTTAAAAAAAATGGTAAAATTAAAACTAAATACAGCTCTGAATTCAATGGAGTTAATCAATGTTTGAAAACAATCTATTACAAAAAAGCAGCTAAGAAAATAGATTATATTAAAACCTACAGTTATTCAACAAATGCTTTGTTGAAAGAAATTATTAACCTGGACGAAAATGGCAAAGTAGAAAGTAAAACAACGTATCAGTATCAGAATTAAATAATTAGTAATCTATTATTACTGAATTAGAACTTTATTTTCTAGTTTGCACAATCTCTAATATACTTTAAACACCCATGCATAGCCACATGGAGGTTTGCTCCTGTATTTTTCGTTGATATTTAGACGAATCGAATTTTTGGCAAAGTAAGCAATTATTTTATCACCACCCAATAACATCACTTTGGCATCGGCTTTGGCTGTAAAGTTACGAACCGTAATTTCTGAAGGCATTGTTTCATTTACATCTGCTAGGTATATCAAATAGATTGCTCCATCTTTGCCTTGTGTAAAGCAGGTTTTTCCATCTTTATAGGGAGGAATGGGATGTGTATTGTAGATGGCTTCGTCGTTAATTTTCATCCATTCTCCTATTTCTTTCAAACGAGCATATGCTGTATCATCCAAATCACCACTTGGATCCGGTCCAATATTCAGCAGAAAGTTTCCCCCTTTGGCAACTACATCCACCAATAAATGGATGAGCTTATGGGTGGGTTTATAAGTGTCGTTATATACCCATGACCAGCTATTGGCCATCGTCATACAGGTTTCCCAAGGATAAGGCAAGGGTTTTTCGGGAATCTCTTGTTCGGGAGTAAAATAGTTTTCAAATTTATTATGAACCGAACGGTCTACAACCAGAATGCCAGGCTGGTTTTTGCGTGCCATGGTAGTGATGGCCGGCATATTGATGTCCTGATCAATGGCTTTGTGTTTCAACCATGTTCGAGACTCTTCGGTTTGTTCGTCCATGCGGCGCACCCAGCCTCCATCGAACCACAAAATATCTACTTTTCCATAATTTGTAGTCAGTTCTTCAATCTGATTGAAAGTAAATTGCTGGAAGCGTTTCCATCTTTCAGTATCTTTTGACGTTTCATAATTAACATTCCGATCTACAGGTGGAAAATTTGGATTCCAGTAATCATCACTGTGCCAGTCGGGTTTGCTGAAATAAGCTCCTACACCAAATTGTTGTTTTCTAAAAGCATTAAAAATTGCTTTGGTAACATCAGCCTTGGGATTTTTTGAAAAAGGACAATCTTTATCTGTAATCTTATAATCGGTTTGTTTGGTATCGAACATACAAAACCCATCGTGATGTTTGGTGGTAAATACTACATACTTCATCCCAGCTTCTTTGGCTGCCAATGCCCATTTATCTGGATTGAAGCGGACAGGATTGAAAGAATACTTCAGGGCTTCGTAGCGTTTCACATATTCATTGTAATCGGGCAATTTGCGTTTGCACCAGTCTTCATCTTCCGGGCAAATCGACCAGGATTCCACCACTCCCCATTGACTATATGCGCCCCAATGCGTCAACAATCCGAATTTGATATCATGCCACCATTGCATTTTCTGTAGTACTTCAGGTTCGGTGGGTGCAATGTACTCATTCTTTGCTGTTTGGGAAATGCCTGATTTCAAGACTGAACAAAAAAGTAGGATAACTAAAAAACGAAATATTTTTTTCATAGTAGTAAAGTTTTTCGATTTACAAAAATAAAAGATTTCTGCTCAATTCAAACATAAAATAAAAAAAATCAATAAGTCTGTTGATAAAATCCACTCAATCATCCAATCACCCAATCAATAAATTCAATATCTTTGCACTTTAATCTTCATACATGGCGCAACAGATAGTATTTTCAATAAAAGAAATTCTTAAAACCGCATTGCCAGCAGCTTTTAAAACTGTTACTTGGTTACTCAGCCTGATGATACCTATTTCATTGCTGGTTACATTGCTTCAGTATTATGGCATCATCAGTTGGGCAGCACAATTATTGAATCCATTGTTTCAATATCTTGGATTATCAGGTCAATGTGCCTTTGTCTTTCTGACCAGCATTTTTCTGAATATTTATTCTGCCATTGCTGTAATTTCGACACTTAGTCTTTCGATGCGTGAAATATGCATTGTAGCCCTGATGTGTCTGATTTCTCATAATATGATAATCGAAACCATCATTCAAAGTAAAACAGGTTCTTCTGGATTGAAAATGGTATTCATCAGGTTGTCATCCAGTATAATCGCTGCACTGGCACTTAATTATCTTCTTCCTCCTGATGCCCTCAAAACCATCACACAAACCTTAGCCCTAAATCAGACCTCCTCATTATGGATAGTGATTGAAGAATGGGGGGTAAAAATGTTCTTTCTGGCTATCAAAGTCATCGTCTTTGTATCCTCATTGATGATACTGCAACAGATACTTGAGAAATCAGGAATCATCAAAATCATTTCCAGGCTTTTTACACCCTTGTTAAAAGTGATGGGTTTACCAGTTAAAACTTCCTTTTTGTGGATAGTTGCCAATGTATTGGGTTTGGCCTACGGTTCTGCAATTATGATAGATGAACTCGAAAAAGGGAAAATAAGTAAAGAAGAAAACAATTTACTCAACCACCACGTTGCAGTTTCACATTCCTTATTAGAAGATACGCTCTTATTTATGACGATTGGCGTATCTGCATTCTGGATTACCATTCCAAGAATCATCATTGCCATTGCCATTGTCTGGATTTACAGGATATGGAAAATGATTAAAAATCAGGACATACCAAACTGAGTAAAATAACTTAATAATCTCACTTACAATACTTATACAGCAAACTATAGGCTTCTGTTACGCCCAATTCACCCGCTTTGCTAAAATCGGGACAAGCATTTTCTTTATCTCCTAAAAATATATATAATAAGCCCCTGTTGTAATATGCATCTTCATTGGCATTGTCGAAGTATATACAGCTACTGTAATCGATAATGGCTCCACTGATATCATTGACCAAAGTTTTGGCATAGGCTCTGTTAAAATAAGCAAAGCTGAACTTTCTGTTTTTTTGGATAGAAGCTGAAAATTCATCGATGGCTAGCTGATAGTTATTGTTAACAGCCTGGCTGGTTTTGTTTTCCTCAAAAGGATTGTTGAATTCATTATTTTCTTCTTGTTCGCCTAATTTAATCTGAAGATTTCCTTTTAAAAACAAAGACAAATAAGCAAATTCTGAAGTGTCAGCAATTTGTGTTCCTGATTGCAGGGCTTCATTATAGTTTTTTAGCAAAGCTGATAAAACGCCTTTCCACAATACACTGCTTTCGTTTACCTTTTTGCTTTTTGCTGAGAGGGTATCGAGCAATGTTTTGCTTTCTGCAATATTTTCATAAGATAACCTTGTATCGATGTTGTCCAATCGCATTTTAAGATTTACACTTTTGTTCTGATTTAAAACTTCAATTTGTTCGTTGTATTTATTTATCGGATAGGCTTCATTATCAGGGGTTAAGGAAAAAATATTTTTTTGCATGATCTTGAATGATTTGTATTGAATATGGCCTTCGCTGGTATCCATCGCTTGTGATTCGGAACGGAAATCAAGTAAGGGCAGTAGATTGAGTGAATCTTTTGTATAGGAAATTAAAGTATCACTATTCGTTTTAAAAAGATAATTTGCAATTTTTCTGTCTTTCTCGGCTGCAGCATAGTTCTGAAGTTGAATGTAAACATTTGCACGCAATACGTATGCTTTCTGATAGTTAGGATATAATTTAATTACCTGTGAAAAATCACTTAAAGCACTCACGTAATCAGCCAGATACTGTTTAACGATGGCTCTGTTATAATAGGCATAAATATTTAAAGGGTTAATTTTAATAACATGATTATAATCGCTAACAGCTTCCGCATATTTCTCTTTTTCAGCAAATAGCGCAGCTCTGTTGTAAAAGCACTCAGCATGATAGGGATTTAGTTCTATCACTTTCTTGTAATTATACAGGGCTTTTTCGTAGTTTTTCTGTTTATGATAATACAAAGCCAGGTTATAATAAGCCTGAATATTGTTAGAATCTTTAGAAATCACGAATTCATAATCGGACTTTGCGCCTAATGAATCTTTATTGTTTAACTCAACAAAGCCTCTGATTATAAATGCATTCAGATTAAAAGGTGCTAGAACAATAGATTTATTAATGCTGATGAGGGCATTGTCGAATTGCTTCATGTCTAATTCTAACAAACTTTTATTTAAATAGGCATTGCCATTATCAGCATTTAAAAAAATAGCCGTTTTAAAATCGTGCATGGCATTTGTAGTGTCTCTCAGCACATTGTAGATATACCCCCTAGCTACATAATAATCTGAATTACAGACATTGTAGCTGATGGCTTTATTGATATCCGTCAAAGCATTGTAGAAATCCTTGTAATCAATTTTCTGAATACAGCGATAATAATAAGCTTTACTAAATCCCGGATGAAGTTGAATAGTGTTAGAAAAATCAGAAAAGGCACCCGTATTATCACCCAGCTCTCTTTTTGAAAGTGCTCTTAAAAAATAAGCCATGTGATTTTCAGGATTTCTTTCAATTTCCTGATTCAACAGAAAAATGGCTCTTGTATAATTGCTTTTTACAATTTCATCCTCTGCTTTTTGAACAAGGTTGTCTTTGATGTATTGTGCCTGTAAATTGCAGAAATTTAATATAATAAATAACACAAAGGTGAATATACTGGAAGGCTTCATAAAGTGTATGTTGTAAATTTTTTAAACGACGATACGATTAAGAATTAAACAAATAGGGGGTTCTGTTAATAATAGACCGTCCCAATGTAATTTCGTCGGTATATTCCAGATTATCGCCAACGGCAATACCTCTGGCAATGGTAGTAATGTCTATGTTGTAGGCTTTTAACTGTTTGGAAATGTAAAATATGGTGGTATCACCTTCTATGGTTGCAGGAAGTGCCATGATGATTTCAGTAATACTACCAAGGGCTACTTTATCTATTAAACTGTTGATGGTTAAATCGGAAGGCCCAATGCCTTCAATAGGAGAAATAATGCCTCCCAACACGTGGTAAACACCGTTGAACTGCGAAGTGTTTTCAATGGCCATTACATCCCTAACATCCTCTACCACGCATATAAATGAATGATTGCGTTTAGGGTTTTTGCAAATTTCGCATTCATCGTGATCGGAAATATTGTGACACTGAATACAGAATTTACATTCTTTTCGCATTCTGATTACAGCATTGCCGAAATTTTCAACTTCTATTTCTTCTTGTTTCAATAAATGTAAAGCCAGTCGTAAAGCTGTTTTTCTTCCAATTCCAGGCAATCGCGAAAGTTCATTCACTGCATTCTCAACCAGTTTTGAAGGAAAATTATCCATGCTTCTGTAAGTTTCTTAAGTTTGTAAAGTACCCGAAATAAATCTATGGCAGAACGCAGTTTAGAATGAAAATATTATTAATTTTCTTAATATTGTTCAAAAATTAAAAATTTAAGCGCTGCTAGTTAATTAAAATTCAAAAAATAGCATTTTGTTACTACTAACCGGATTTCTAATTTCAAATTTCCAATTTCTATTTAATACTTATCGCTAAAATCAAATTGTTTTTCATCCTTTATTTCTTGTTTGAATTTCTGACAATCAATTCTATCTGAAATATCTAAAGCTGGCTTTTCAAAATTGTTTTTAGGAACATTGAGTGATCTATCGGCCCATATTTTTTTCATATACAATGCCCAGATAGGTAAAGCCATATTAGCACCCTGACCCAGTGTAATTGTTCGGAAATGTATAGAACGTATTTCTCCTCCAACCCAAACACCGGTTGCCAGGCTGGGTGTAATTCCCATAAACCAACCATCGGAGTTATTCTGAGTGGTACCTGTTTTGCCAGCTATGGGCGCATCTAAACCAAATTTATAACGCAACCTGGCACCGGTGCCACTTTCAACAACCCCTTTCATAAGTTCGATCATGAGATATGCTGTAACTTCATTCATTGCTTCCTTTTGTTTGGGAATGAAGTTCTCAATAACGTTGCCATTTTTGTCTTCGATACGGGTAATAAAAATAGGTTCTATAAAAACACCTTTATTGGCAAAAGTACTCATGGCACCTGTCATTTCATAAACCGACAGATCTGGTGTTCCTAGACATACTGCCGGAACGGCATCTATTGGACTGGTAATTCCCATTTTACGGGCCATATTAATCACAGCTGCCGGCGAAAAACGTTTCATCAGATAAGCAGAAACATTATTAACAGAGTTTGCCAATGCCCATTTTAGCGTAATCATTTCACCTTCCCTTTTATCATCGGCATTTTGAGGTGTCCAGCTTTCTCCGTTGCCCATATCAAAAGTAACCGGAAGATTGGGAACTTCTGTGCAGGGTGAGAATTCACCTTCCTGCATGGCAAGTGTATAAACAAAAGGTTTGAAAGTAGAACCTACTTGTCGTTTACCCACTTTAACATTGTCGAACTGAAAATGCTTGTAGTTGATACCTCCGACATAAGCTCTTACATAACCAGTTTGGGGTTCCATCGACATTAAGCCAGTATGCAAAAACCATTTGTAATATTTTAAGGAATCAAAAGGGCTCATAATCGTATCTCTTTCACCTTGCCAGGTAAATATCCGCATGGCAATTGGAGTATGGAACTCTTTTTGGATTTCTTCTTCGTTGGCATTGGCTTCTTTCAGCTTACGGTAACGATCGGAAGTTTTCATAGATGAAGTTAAAGTAGTTTGTATTTCTTCATCTGTAAGTTGGGAATAAGGTGCATTTTTTACACCTTTCCAATGTTTATAAAAAGCAGGTTGAAGGTCTTTGCCAAGATGTTCGGCTACAGCCTCTTCAGCATATTTTTGCATTTTATAATTAATGGTCGTGTATATCTTTAATCCATCTTTGTATAGATTATAGGGCGTCCCATCTGATTTTTTATGATTGGCACACCAGTCGTTCAGATATAGCCGCAGGTATTCTCTGAAATAAGTTCCATAGCCTGCACTGTGATCCTGAAGGGTGTATTTTGACATATCAATAGGCAATACTCTCAGCGAATCATATTGTTCCTGGGTGATATAGTCATTTTTTCTCATTTGATTTAAAACCACTTCACGTCTTTTCCTGGCATTCTCAGGGTTTTTGATAGGACTGTAGTAGGTAGGGGCTTTAAGTATACCCACCAATAGGGCTGCTTCTTCAATTTTTAAAGAATCAGGAGATTTATTAAAATACGTTCTGGCTGCTGTTTTTATTCCAAAAGAGTTATTCCCAAAATCAACAGTATTGAAATACATGGCAATTATTTCTTCCTTGGTATAATTCCGCTCAAGTTTTGCAGCGACTATCCATTCCTTAAACTTTGTAAACACCATAAAAAGTTTAAATTGATTCTTGTTGCGGGGAAAAAGATTTTTTGCCAATTGTTGTGTAATGGTACTGCCTCCACCCGAACTTCTGTTACGTCCAATTATAGTTTTGCCCAATACCCGGAATATACTTCGGGTATCAACTCCCGAGTGTTGATTAAAACGTGCATCTTCAGTAGCAATCAGGGCATTGATGCAAGCCGGCGACAAATCATTGTAATGTATATTGCTGCGGTTTTCGATGTAATATTTCCCTAAAATTTGTTGGTCGGCAGTATAAATATCTGAAGCTAAGTTGCTCTTAGGATTTTCCAATTCTTCAAAAGAAGGCATAAATCCAAGCCATCCTAGTGATAATAAGGTGAACAACAGGATAATAAACAAAAATGATGAAGCTACAATCATCCAAAAACGTTTCACATATAAATTGAAATTTGTTGAATTTCCGGTAGACTTTTTAGGCATATGTTTTTATTATTGGTTCTTTTTTTTCTCGATTCTAAACCCGATTGTTTTAATACCAGCTATTTGTTTTTCACGCATTGCATGCTCAATTTCAAAGGTATATTTCCCTTTCATTGAAAAAATTGCATCTTTCTTAAATAGAATTTTATTGTCTTTTATTTTGCCATTTCCTTTACCCAGCCATTTTCCGTCAATATCAGCAAGATAGCAACCTAGGGTATCCAATGCAATTTCACCATTAGGGAAGGTGGTTTTAATAAACAAAAAGAAATTACTGTATTTGTAATCAGTTGTATTTCTAATATTTACATAAAATTCGTAAGCGGATATTGTATCATCAATTCCAACTTCCATTTTAAAACTTTCCTTTTGATCCCAGGCAGTTTCACTCACTTCCATACTTTGGTCGATAAGTGGTGGTTTTCCGCAAGAAACAGACAGGAAAATAAGTAAAGTAAATAGCAAAAATTTTGAAAGCCTATTCATAAAATAAAACATAAAACATTGTATATTAATCAAATCTAGTCAAATCGTCTTGCCCTATAAAGTTTTCGAAATCCTTTTTAGTTTCTTTCTTAATAGTAAAATCATCTAATTTAGGCACTTTCCCACCTTTTTCATTGATTTTGATGATTTCTTTCACTTTATCAATTGGAATTTCAAAAAAGCTCGAATAATCGTTGGCATAATTGTACCAGATTGTTTTTTTATAAACATCCATCTTGTTAAAAACGCCATCTCCTTTGCTGGTTTTAAGTATAAAATCAGTAGGGGGGAATTCTTTCAAAGCATCTGCATACGAATCACTTTCAAAATTCAGGCAACATTTTAATTTACTACACTGTCCTGCTAATTTCTGTGGATTCATTGACAATTGTTGTACTCTTGCAGCATTGGTACTCACCGACTTAAAATTGGTGAGCCAGGAAGAACAGCATAATTCTCTTCCACAAACCCCAATTCCACCCAGTCGACTTGCTTCCTGACGAACCCCAATTTGTCGCATTTCTATCCTGACTCTAAACTCATCCGCTAATGTTTTAATCAACGTCCTGAAATCGACCCTGTCGTCAGCTGTATAATAAAAAACAGCCTTGGTATTATCTCCCTGATATTCAACATCATTTAACTTTAAATTGAGGTTGTGCTCAAAAGCAATTTTTTTAGCTTTTAGCATTGTTTTATCTTCATTTTCAACTGAGATAATCCATTTTTCGATATCGGTTGTTTTCGCTTTTCGGTATACTTTTTTTATATTGTCTATCGTAGGATTTATATTCTTTTTTAACATCTGGATTCTTGATGCTTCGCCTGTTAGCGAAACAATTCCGATATCATGACCCGGAACCCCTTCCACAGCAATAATGTCACCTTCGGTATATTCAATATCGTCGGTTATTCTGAAAAATTCTTTCCGGCTGTTTTTAAATCTAACTTCAATGCAATCAAAAGATTTATTGGTATGTGGTTGTTCTATATTTTTAAGCCAATTGTAAGCGTCTAATTTGCAGCTTTTATGTGCTTGATTTACATCGCAATTTCCGGAATTTTTATCTGGATGACAACATCCTCTCGTCTGAAAACTATTGTTTTCTATCTTCGTTTCTTCCATTTTCTAAATTATAAAGTACAAAAGTAGCATTTTTATCGGTAATAAATCTGTTGAATTTATAAATACCTTTCAGATTTTTATGAATTTAAAAGTAATTTGTGCATTTTCAACGACAAATCCATAAATAAAATATTGGGATTTGCATTGCGTTCAATATGAAATATGGCTTTGTTCAACTCATCAGATACTGCTTCAATGTTTTGGGAATTAATAAATTTATAAAAATTTGCAATAAACTTAGATTCGTCTGCAGAAAGTCTAACCAATTCGCTTTGGTTAAAATTAATCAACACACAATATCTTGCTATTTTTAACGCGTAATTCAAAAAGTTCTTTTGCTTTTCTCTCCCAATTTTTGCTAAAGTGCCAACAAGGGTATTCAATCCTTCCACAACTCCGCTTTTGGTTTGTATTTCGTTGGTAGATCCTTTGAAACACCCTCTTAACCAGTTAATTAACAAATCTGTATTAAATTTTTCATCATCCGCGTTTTTCAATAGTTTTAATGCTTCTGAATAATTTCCATCAGCATGCATGGTGATAAACTGAGCTGTTTGATCATCAATCTGATGACTTAATGTTAGTTTTTCAATCATCTCATGGTCTTTAACTTTTAAAAGTTTGATCAATTGAGTACGAGATAATATAGTAGGTAATATCTGATCATGGTTTTCAGAAATCAACAAAAACAAAGTTTTTTCAGGTGGTTCTTCCAGAATTTTTAATATTTTGGGTGCCGCAGCGTGGTATAATTTTTCGACCATCCAGATTATCATTATTTTATACTCTGATTCATACGTTTTAAAACTTAGAATTCGATTGATTTCATTGCAGTCGCGAACATTGATACTTCCTTGCTTGTTTTCAATTCCTAATTTTTCGAACCAATCGTTCAGATTAACATAAAGGCCATTTTCAATTAAAAATTCTCTCCATTCTGTTAAAAAATTATCACTAAAATTGTTTTTTGTAATTTTTTTGGTGGTTGCATTTGGAAAAACAAAATGAAGGTCAGGGTGAATTAACTTATTGAATTTTAAGCAAGAACGACATTTTTCACAACTATCACCCAGCAAGCCTGAAGGATGATTTTCAGCATAGTGTTGTTTGTTTTCACAGTTTAAATATCGACTGTATGCAATTGCCAACGCCAATTTTCCAGAACCTTCGGGACCTAAGATTAACTGTGCATGGCTCACTCTATTATCACTAACAGTTTGTATGAGCTTATTGATGACGTCTTTGTGGCCGATAATATCTTTAAAAAGCATATTTTTTTAAGTATAGTATGATTAGAATTCCTGCGAAATTATACTATTTTTTCAAAACCTGAAAGCATAATTTTGATTGTAAAATTTTGATTAGTTAAATTTTTGACTAATTTTGCAGCATTAAATCGGGGAGTAGCGCAGTTGGCTAGCGTACTTGTCTGGGGGGCAAGAGGTCGTGAGTTCGAGTCTCATCTCTCCGACCAAAAGCAGTATTATTTTTTGATACTGCTTTTTTTATTTTCTATAAAAATGGAACACAATGCCTGCCGGTTGGCTGGGATGACACAGATTTAAACTGATTTTCGCCAGACCCTTGTATCACTTATTAACCCAAAAACCCAATAACCCATACCCAACAACTAATCCAGCTTCAAAACTGCAAGAAATGCTGATTGAGGAACTTCAACATTCCCAACCTGACGCATGCGTTTTTTACCTTTCTTTTGCTTATCGAGCAATTTACGTTTACGGGTAATATCGCCACCATAACATTTGGCAGTTACGTCTTTCCTTACAGCTTTGACAGTTTCTCTGGAAATAATTTTAGAACCTATTGCTGCTTGAATTGCGATGTCAAATTGTTGACGTGGTATTAACTCTTTGAGTTTTTCGCAAATTCTTTTTCCAAAACTATAGGCATTATCCTGATGGATGAGCGTTGATAAAGCATCCACAGGTTCTGCATTTAGCAAAATTTCGAGTCTTATTAATTTGGCTGGTTTATAACCCGATTGGAAGTAATCGAAAGAAGCATAGCCCTTTGAGATACTTTTTAATTTATCGTAAAAATCAATGACAATTTCTCCCAATGGCAATTCAAATGTTATTTCAATTCTGTCGGAAGTAAGATAAACCTGGTTTTTAATAATTCCCCGCTTCTCAATGCACAAGGTCATTATCCCTCCAAGGTATTCTGATTTGGTGATAATATGTGCAGTGATAAAGGGTTCTTCAATATGTTCTAAATGGTTAGGGTCAGGCAGACTGCTAGGATTATGAACTTCAATCATTTCGCCTTTAGTGGTAAAAGCCTTGTACGAAACATTAGGAACTGTAGTAATTACGTCCATGTTAAATTCTCTGTCCAATCGCTCCTGAATAATTTCCATGTGTAATAATCCCAAAAAACCGCATCTGAATCCAAAACCCAATGCCATAGAAGATTCTGGTTCAAAAGTTAAAGAAGCATCATTTAATTGAAGTCTTTCGATAGAGCTCCGTAATTCTTCATAATCGTCAGCATCAATTGGATAAACTCCTGCAAAAACCATGGGTTTTACATTTTCAAATCCATCAATGGCTTTTAAACAAGGTCTGTTTACATGTGTAACGGTATCTCCAACTTTAACTTCCTTTGAAGTTTTTATGCCCGAAATGATATAGCCAACATCGCCTGCACTTAGTTTATCTTTTGATTCAGGTTTTAATTTTAACACACCTATTTCATCGGCATGGTATTCTTTGCCAGTAGCAAAAAATTTAACAAAATCACCTTTCTTGATTTCACCATTCATAATTCTGAAATAGGAAATAATTCCCCTGAACGAATTGAAAACAGAATCAAAAATTAGGGCTTGCAAAGGTTCTTCAATGGAACCACTTGGTGCAGGAATTCTATGAATAATTGCCTCCAGAATATTTTCTATTCCATAGCCTGTTTTTCCACTTGCTTCAATAATATCATCTCTATCACAACCAATTAAATCAACAATTTGATCTTTGACCTCTTCGGGCATGGCAGCATCTAAATCTATTTTGTTCAGTACAGGGATAATTTCTAAATCATGATCTAAAGCCAGATAAAGGTTTGAAATGGTTTGGGCTTGTATTCCCTGTGTAGCATCAATAATTAAGAGTGCTCCTTCACAGGCAGCAATAGAACGTGAGACTTCATAAGAAAAATCAACATGACCCGGGGTGTCAATTAAATTTAATTTATACAATGTGCCTTCATGTACATAATCCATTTGAATGGCATGGCTTTTTATGGTAATCCCTCTTTCTCTCTCCAGATCCATATCATCTAATACCTGTGCCTGAGAATCTCGTGCAGAAACAGTATTGGTAATTTCTAACAGTCTGTCAGCCAGTGTGCTTTTCCCATGATCAATATGGGCGATGATGCAAAAATTTCTTATGTTTTTCATTGTTTGCAAAAATACAAAAATTTCTGAAATCTACCAACTTGTTTATTGGAATGATAAGGGTTATGATTTCAAAAAACAATCACGCAAAAAAAAGTAGTTTTTATAAGAATCTAAAAGGATCAACTAAATCTAAAAAAAACAATTAAAACTGAGTATTGAAACATTTTTTGAGCTTTCTAATTATTTAACAAATCTTTGATAATGCATACAACCATTAAAGAATTTTATGCGTCTGTTCAATAATTGTTATTATTTAAAAAATATTTGTATTTTTGTAATCATAAATTAATCTTTTATTAAAACATGAGAAAATCTTTCAATTTTATCAGTAAATGCTTGATAATCATTAGTATGTTTATAAGCCTTACAACTTTTGCACAAAATAAGAATGTAAAGGCTGACGTTCGTTTATATCAATGTTTCGAAAAAACCTATTTGGATAATCTGATAAAAACAGACCCTGACCAAGTTTTGTTTTTGAATTATTACCTTGATAATGCTTATTATACAGCAAGTTTAAAATCCGAAAAGCCTGTTACAGGTATAGATATCAACACATTGTTCGAAAAATCGAAGAAAGGCACTTTGACTTCAATTCATTTCAACGAAAAAAATTACAGCAGATCAAGCTTTAATGTATTGAAATACAACTTTCAAACAGGATTTCTAGATACTCCAACTTATATTTGGAAAGAAGCAGGTATAGCTATTGTTTTTCGTCCTGAAAAACATATTAAAGAAGATTTTAATCAACTGAATAAAAAATAAAAAATTATAAACAGATGAAATAGCCATAAGAATAATATTTATACAAACCGAATATTATATGGCGTATTCCATGTGACAAATAAATAATTAAAATTAATAACACATGAAAAGATTACTATTATTAAGCTTATTTGCACTTATTGTCAACTTTTCTAAAGCTCAGACATACAACATTGAAACGAGCAATGGTCAAACAATATCAAGTTGTGCTGTAGATTTTTACGACAATGCTTCGGGTAATTATGCTGCAAACGTAAACCAGACGATTACTTTCCAGTCGAACAGTGCTACAAATACTCACTTAAAAGTTAGTTTTAGTATCTTTGATATTGATGCTTCAGACACCTTGTATGTGTATGATGGACTCACTGTCACTGCTCCTTTGATTGGGAAATATAACAACTCACATCCCCTCACTGGTGGCCAGAATGTTGTACAATCAAGCATTACAAACATATCTGGAGCATTAACATTTAAGTTTATAACTGATGGAAGTGTTCAAAAAGCAGGATGGTTTGCAGCATTGGTTTGTATTAAAAATTGTCAGAGAGTAATAGCAACCCTGGATACTATATTAACAACTCCAAAACCTGATACCAATTATGTGGATTTATGTTTAGGACATCCAGTAACATTAGTCGCAGCTGAGAATTTCCCCGATAACAATATCGCCTATCATCAAAGCAAAAACAACTGTACTTATGTATGGGATTTTGGCGATGGTACTCCTACTGCAACAGGATACAGTGTTACGCATCTTTATACGGTAAGAAAAGGATATGACGTTATACTTAATATCACCGATAGTATCGGATGCACCAACACCAATGCTTTAGGCACCAGAGTTCGTATATCTTCAAAACCAACAACCACAATACAACCATTGGCTGATATGTGTTCGGGCGATACAAAACTCATCAATGTGGGTTATAATCCTAATTCTGTTATTTTGGTAGAACCCATGGGTTTTTCGCAAATTTCCAAACAAGGTTTTGACAGTACTATGTTTATTCCTGATGGACCTAACTGTCCTCCTGGAGTTTATTCTACCAATGTTTTTTTCAATAATTTCCCAACTGGTGCTACTATTCTAAGTGCCAGTAATATCCTAGCTATTTGTGTGAATATCGAACATAGTTTTTCAGGCGATTTAGGATTCAGAATCAGATGTCCGAATAACCAAAGTGTAAATATAGACCCGAATCAACATTCTGGAGGCAATTTTTTAGGTGTCCCAAATGAAAATGATGGATCGCCCACTTGTGCTGCATCTGCCAATCCTCAGGGTACTGGTTGGAATTATTGCTGGTCTGAGTTTTATCCTAATAACGGTACACTGGGAAGCAAAAAAGCAACAGGTCCAAGTCCGATTGACTCTACCCATATTTTAGCACATACCAATTATTTTTTGCCTGCCAATCCTCTTTCGGGTTTGATAGGTTGTCCTTTAAATGGCACCTGGAGTATCGAAATTACTGATGATTGGGCAATAGATAATGGATATATTTTTAACTGGACCTTGGAATTACAGGCCAATTTAATGCCAGGTAGCTGGACATACAATGTTAAAATTGATTCTGCCGGATTTTCTGGTCCTTTTATTACTCCTTTAACTGATACTACTGCTATTATTGCCCCAACTACTGGCGGTAATTATACATATAACATCTCATTGGTGGATGAATTTGGCTGTGTTTGGGATACAACTACGACGATGAAGGTTATTACAACCCCTCATCCTTACTTAGGTATGGATACCGCAATGTGTTATCCAAACAAAATTATATTAGATCCGGGTAATATTGGTACAATTTATTCGTGGATTACACCAACCGGAACAAAATCTACACAATCTATTTTTACTGATACTATTTATTCCAATGTTGTTGCACCTTTTAATTACGTTCTCACAGCAACGAATACGAATATCGCCAATACATTAAGCTGCAGCGGTTCCGACACCATACTTGTTACAATAAACCCTATGCCAGAACCCAGCTTTACTACGAACCCACCACCACCAAATGGCGGAGGTCCTATAGCTGGTTGTGAGCCTTTTACTGTAACTTTCAATAATGAATCTACACCTATCAATTCTTCTTATACATGGAATTTTGGTGATGGACAAACCTCTGTTATCGAAAGTCCTACCCATATTTTTGCGGCCGGAAATTATGTAATAGGGCTCACAGCAACTACCATCAATGGTTGTTCAAAATCCTGGATTTCTGCTCCCGATTATATTATTAGTTATCCTCAACCTTTCGCTAATTTTACATGGAATCCACCAATTGGTACCAGACAAAACCCAACAATCAATTTTGTGAATTTAACTACACCTATGAATCCTACATTTACCTGGAACTGGGATTTTGGTTATCCGGGTGCAACCAGTACTGTTAAAGACCCCGTAAATATTTTTCCAAGTATTCCTGAGGAAAAAGAATACACGGTTACATTAATTTCAATGAGTGATCATGGGCTTGACAATATGGGAGTTCCTATCAGGTGTACTGATACCACATCCTACAAAGTTAAAATTATTGATGATGTGTTGATCTTTCCAAATATCATAACTCCCAATGGTGATGGAATCAACGATAAATTTGAAATCGGTGCTTTAATTAAAGGTGGAGGCTTTACCGAAACTCAATTGATTATTTACAATCGCTGGGGTAAAAAAGTGTATGAAAGCAATAATTACAAAAATGATTTTGGTGGCGAAGGCTTACCCGATGGTGTTTATTTTGTTACGATTATTGCCAAAGGTATTTTAAAAGACGTAGAATACAAAAGTAGTTTGCAGATTTTAAGATAATGTGCATACTGCTAACAGACAAAAACTTAATTTGAATAAAGATTTTTTTTGGCTGATTCAAAACAAATATTTTTAATTTTAAAAAAGACGCCTTTTGAGCGTCTTTTTTAGTTTTAAATTATCAAACGTAAATAATAAACAAAGCATACAACTTTTAATAAAATCCAAACGTCTGTTGAATAATTGTGTTTTTATATATTCATAGTTTTAAAATTTATTAAAATGGGAAAAATAATCAACTTAATAAGTAAATGCTTATTTATCACTTTCTTACTTGCAAGTTTTGCCGCATTTACACAAACAAATATGGTAAAACCTGATATCCGTTTGTATCAATGTTTCGAAAAAACCTATCTGGATAATCTGCAAAAAACAAATCCTGAAAAAATTCTTTTCATGAATTATTATCTTGACAATGCATATTATGTTGCAAGTTTAGTAGCTGAAAAGCCTGTTACCGGTATTGATATCAATACATTGTTTGAGAAATCAAAGAATGGTTCACTGACTTCAATTTCTTTCAACGAAAAAGTATATAACAAAATCAGCTTTAATGTGTTTAAATATAACTTTCAAACCGGATACCTGGATGCTCCGACTTATATTTGGAAAGAAGCCGGAATTGCCATTGTTTTTCGACCCGAAAAATACATAAAAGAAGATTTTAATATGCTACAAAAAGTAAAAAAATAGACTCTAACTTAAAACTTACTTAAAATGAAAAAATACTTTTTAATCATTGCTTTTTTACTGTTCTTAATCAGCAATCTCAGTGCTCAAAACTATGATATCGTAACAAGTAATGGGCAGATAGTTACAGCATGTACGGGCTATTTTTTAGACAATGGAAGCGGCAACTATGCAGCCAACCAAAACCTTACTGTTACTTTTGCATCCAATAGCCTTACGAATTCTCATATCAGCATTAGTTTTATCAGTTTTGATGTACATCCTTCCGACACTTTATTTGTGTATGATGGACCTTCAGTTACATCCCCTTTAATTGGAAAGTACAACAATAACAACCCCCTTAGTGGAGGTCAGAACATGGTGCAGGCCAGTACAAATAATCCATCAGGAAATCTTACCTTTAAATTTGTATCCGATGGTGCAAATCAAGCTGCAGGATGGAATTCAGGTATTATTTGCACACTTCCTTGTCAGAAAATTATTGCTGCTTTTGATACCATTTTAACTTCACCTCATCCCAACGATAGTAATTATGTTGATATTTGTCTCGGTAAATCGGTAACTTTCGGTGGAAAAGGATTTTTCCCTGAAAATAACAATGTTTATCATCAAAGCAATTCAACTTCAATGTTTATTTGGGATTTGGGCGATGGAACGCTGGATACCGGTCAGGTAATAACAAAATTATATACCCTCAGAAGAGGCTATGATATCATGCTAAAAATCATTGATTCATTGGGCTGTATGAGCACAAATGCCTTAGGAGCCAGGGTTAGAATATCCTCCAGACCTACAACTATCATTCAGCCATTGCCTGATATGTGTTCAGGTAATACTAAAGTGATAAGTGTTGGTTACAATCCAAATTCAGTTGTATTGGTTGAACCCATGGGCTTTACACAAATTTCAAAACAGGGTTTTGACAGTACCCTCTTCCTTCCCGACGGTCCTGCTTGTCTCCCCGGAATCTATAATACATTTGTTGTATTTAACAATTTTCCTCCAGGTGCAACTATTCAAAGTGCTACAGATATACTTGCAATCTGTGTTAATATGGAACATTCTTATTCAGGTGATTTAGGATTTAGAATTTCTTGTCCCAACGGTCAAATTGTAGCCCTGGATCCAAATACACATTCGGGTGGAAATTACTTAGGCATACCTGCCGGAGGAACCAATCACCATGCTTTCGACAATGGATGTCTTCCTGCCAACAATCCGGCTGGTATTGGTTGGAATTATTGCTGGTCAGAACTTTATCCAAACAACAATACTACACTTGATCAGTTAAGTTCAAGTGCCGGTCCGGGAACAGTTATGGTTGGCGGAGGCAGAACAATAGACAGTACCAACCAAACCCTTCATACCAATTATATTAAACCACAGAATCCATTATCAGGTTTAATCGGTTGCCCTTTAAACGGTACCTGGAATATTGAAATAAAAGACGATTTTGGAAGTGATAACGGCTATATTTTTGGATGGAATTTAGAATTACAGGCCAACTTAATGCCCAATAACTGGACCTATGATGTTAAAATTGATTCTGTTGGATTTTCAGGACCCTTCATAACTCCATTAACAGATACAACTGCTATAGTATTACCCACAACAGGCGGCACTTATACCTATAATATTTCATTGGTAGATGAATTTGGCTGTGCCTGGGATACAACTACAACCATGAAAGTAATCACAACGCCTCACCCTTATTTAGGTGCCGATACTTCATTGTGTTATCCTAACAAAATATTATTAGACCCCGGCAATATAAGTGCAAGCTTTTCCTGGATTACACCTTCAGGAACAAAACTTACTCAATCTGTCTATACCGATACTATTTATTCTAATTTAGTTGCACCTTTCAATTATATTGTAACTGCAACAAATACAAATATTGCCAATACATTAACTTGTAGCGGATACGATACTATTCTCGTTACTATAAATCCTATGCCGGAGCCCAGCTTTACTACTAATCCGCCTCCACCTAATGGCGGAGGTCCTATAGCAGGATGCGAACCTTTTACTGTTACTTTCAACAATGAATCTACACCTATCAATTCTTCCTATATCTGGAATTTTGGCGATGGACAAACATCTGTCATTGAAAGTCCTACTCATATTTTTGCAGCCGGGAATTATGTGATTGGGCTAACTGCAACTACCATCAATGGTTGTACAAAATCCTGGCTTTCTGCTCCTGATTATATTATCAGTTATCCTCAACCAAAAGCCAATTTTACCTGGAACCCGCCTATAGGTACCAGACAAAATCCTACTATCAATTTTGAAAATTTAACCACTCCTATGAATCCTACTTTTACATGGAATTGGGATTTCGGTTATCCGGGAGCAAGCAGTACACTCAAAGACCCTGTAAATATTTTCCCAAGCATTCCTGAGGAAAAAGAATATACGGTTACTTTAATTTCGTTGAGTGATCATGGTCTTGACAATATGGGAAATCCTATCAGATGCACTGACACTACTTCCTATAAAGTTAAAATTATAGATGATGTATTGATTTTCCCCAATATTATAACCCCTAATGGTGATGGCGTTAACGATAAATTTGAAATTGGTGCACTTATCAAAGGTGGAGGCTTTACCGAAACACAAGTGATTATCTATAATCGCTGGGGCAAAAAAGTTTATGAAAATAATAATTACAAGAACGATTTTGGTGGAGAAGGTTTACCCGATGGCGTTTATTTTGTTACCATCATTGCCAAAGGTATTTTAAAGGATGTGGAATACAAGAGCAGTCTGCAAATACTTAGATAATAAATGTTTCTAGAATAAAAAAGACGCTCTTGAGCGTCTTTTTTATTCTAAATTATTGATAAATAAGTTTTTTGAATTTCTTATGCGAATCACCAAATCACCAAATCACTAAATCGCTATATCACTAAATCACTAAATCACCAAATCATTAGCTCATCATAGCTTCCACATCTTTGATTGATTTAGGGATGGGTTTGCCCAATACCCTGTTCGCAGTTTCAGTAACTAAAATATCATCTTCGATGCGGATACCACCAAAATCTTTAAACGATTCCACTGCATCGTAATTGATAAAATCCATAAACCTTTTCTCGGCTTTCCATTGGTCAATTAATGCAGGTATAAAATAAATGCCTGGTTCCACGGTTAAAACAAATCCAGCTTGAAGTTTTCTGCCTAAACGCAAAAATGCTGTTCCGAAAATGCTGCTTCTTTTTATTTCATCATCATAACCCACGAAATTTTCGCCCAATCCTTCCATATCGTGCACATCCATTCCCAGCATATGTCCTAGTCCGTGGGGATAAAACATGGCATGGGCACCTTGTTGAATGGCTTCGTCCATATTGCCTTTCATTAATCCAAGGTTTTTTAATCCTTCTGCCACAACCTTGGCACTTAAAAAATGCATATCGCGATAGGGTTGACCCGGCTTAATATTTTCAATAACTTTCATATTAGCTTCCAATACAATACTGTAGATATCATGTTGGCGCTGATTAAATTTACCACCAACCGGAACGGTTCTGGTAATGTCGCTGCAATAATTCATTGCTGTTTCGCAGCCGGCATCTGCTACCATCATCCTGCCTTCGGCCAATTGATTGCCATGATAATGATTGTGCAAGGTTTGTCCGTTGATACTTAAAATTACTGGGAAAGAAACAGGACCCCCTGCTGCTATCGCAATTCCTTCCATAGCACCTGCAATTTCTCTTTCATATATACCCACTTTCGCCATTTTCATTGCAGTGGTATGCATTTGATAAGCAGTTTCAATGGCTTTTTCAATTTCAATAATTTCAATTTCCGATTTAATCGAACGTTGTTTTATTATGGCTTTTATAAGTTCTATAGAAACATAATTTTTGATGTTTGTATACTTAACTCCTAATAAATCAGCTAAAAGCATGGTGATTTCGGCTCTATAAGGAGCAACAAAATGAATTTTTCTACCCTTTTTAATCGCTTCTGTTATCATTTCAAACAACGAAAGCAAGGGTGCAGTATGCTCTATACCTGCTTTTGCAGCACGGTCTTTTACAGATGGCTGAAATCCCATCCAGATAATGTCGTCCATATCCACATCGTTGCCGAAAATATAATCTTTATTAGAATCTACATCTATTACTCCGGCGATATCCGGTTGATTGAGCCCGAAAAAATACAGGAAGTTACTGTCTTGCCTGAAACTATAGGTATTGGCAGGATAATTAAATCCAACTTCTTTGTTGCCCAAAAGCAATATTAAACCTGTACTTACATCCTTCTTTAATTGATTTCTTCTTTCGATATATACATTTTTGCTGAACATATTGTTTGATTTTATTTGTTTGTAATTTAATTATTGTAGTTTTCAAAATTAATTGTTTTTTCCCTTATCTATTCATTAATTTTTCAATTTCTTCAATTTCCATCGGTATAGCTGCCATCAAATTTACGGGACCTTCTTTCGTAATTAAGATATCGTTTTCGATTCTGATCCCTATTTTTTCTTCCTTGATGTAGATACCCGGTTCACAGCTTAAAATCATGCCTTCTTCAAAAACGCTTTGTTTATTCCCGGCATCATGCACATCTAGGCCTATAAAATGTGAAACGCCATGCATATAATATTTCTTATACAATGGTTTATCGGGATTTTGCATCATTACTTCAGCTTGCGTAAACAATCCAAGTTGTATGAGTTCCTCTTCTATCCATTTATCTACGGTCATGTTTAAATAATCGATGCAGTTACCCGGAATAAATAATTCCATTGCTTTTTTATGAACATTTAATACAGCCTGATAGCATGCTTTTTGTCGTTCTGTAAATTTCCCATTGATGGGAATTGTTCTGGTGCAATCGGATGCGTAATTTCCATATTCTGCACCAAAATCGAGCAGTATCAATTCACCGTCATTGCAAACAGCTTTGTTTTCAACATAATGTAGCGTACAGGCATTCTTACCACTGGCTATAATCGGATAATAAGCATGTCCGTTAGCTTTGTTTATAGTGAATTCATGAGAAATTTCAGCTTCAATTTCATATTCAAAAACAAAAGGTTTTGTATATTTAAGTATCCTTTGAAAGGCATTGGAAGTAATCGCACAGGCCTGCTTGATCAGTTCAATTTCTTCAGCTTCTTTTACCAACCTTAATTCAGAAATTAGTGGAGCAAGACGGTAATATGGATGTAAAGGGAATTCTTGCTTTAATTGTTTGGTAAATCTTTGATTTCTGTCATCAAATTCAGGTATGAATTTAATAGATTCATTCGCAGTTAAAAATACATGTTTGCTGGAGATGATAAAATCTTTCAATACAGTATCAAAATCTTCGAGCCACATTACCTGTTGGATGCCTGATATGGCAGTAATTTCTTCTTTATCTGGCTGATGACCATTCCAGGTGGAAAATTCTTCATTTGGTTTACTTACAAAAACGATTTCTTTATACTTCTCATTTGGATGCTGAGGACATAAAACAAGTATCGTTTTAGGTTCATGAATGCCGGTTAGGTAAAACAAATCGGAGTTCTGACGATATGCAAAAAACTGATATCCATTTCTGGGCATTTCGTCATTGGCTTGTATGATGGCCACTGAATCAGGCAATAACAAGCCTATTAATTTTTGACGATTTTTTACAAATAAATTATTTTTAATACTGATTTTCTGCATATTATGTCATGTTATGAAAAAAAAATAAAAAAAATGCTTGGCAATCAAATAATTTCATATTTTTGTTAAGATTTTTTTTGCTACAAACTTACATTATTTTGTTTGAAATTTCCAAAACTATAAAAAGAAATTAAATTTTTTTCTAAAAGAAACAAATACAGTATATTAATTAGAAATACAATCAAATATGAATGCAATTTTAAAATTTTCATCCTTAACTCAAAAAATAGTAATGGCCCTGGCCGGACTATTTTTAATGACGTTTTTATTGGTTCATCTTTCCATTAACCTTTGTTTGTTGAGAAATGATGACGGCATGTGGTTCAATGCAGCGGCTCATTTTATGGGCACTAACTATATTATTAAGGTATTTGAAGTTTTTTTATTTGGTGGTTTACTGTTACATATTATTTTAGGAATTATTTTGCAAATCAAAAACTGGCTATCACGTCCTGTTGGATATAAGGTTTGTAATAAATCAGAAACTTCTTTCTTTTCAAAATACATGATTTATACGGGTGGAATTGTTCTTGTTTTTTTGCTGATCCATTTTGTAAATTTCTATTTCATTAAAATGGGATGGGTGCAAAGTATTATTCCTTTAGAAGATGGTGAACCTAATTTTTACAAGATAGCCAATCTGCTTTTTGCAAATTCAACTTATGCTATTATATATATTGTATTAATTTTGGTGTTGGGCTTCCATCTGAACCACGCATTTCAGGCTGCATTTCAATCCCTTGGACTTAATCACCCAACTTATACGCCTTTTGTAAAAGCATTTGCAACTATTTACTCCATTATTATAGTTGTAGGATTTAATATAATACCAGTGTTTTATCTGTTTTGCAGTAAATAGACTTTAGGTATTTAGGCTTTTAGCCTTTAGAGAAATGAATTTAAAATTAAAAATTAAAAATTAGGAATTAGGAATTTATTACCTGTTGCCTAAAAACATACAGCCCAATTAACCAATAACCAATAACCAATAACTATATTTGTTATGACAAAATTGAATGCAAAAATCCCACAGGGTCCTTTAGCAGAAAAATGGACATCTTATAAAGCTCACCAAAATCTTGTGAGTCCGGCCAATAAAATGAAACTCGATGTTATTGTGGTGGGTACTGGTTTGGCAGGAGCTTCTGCAGCTGCAAGTTTAGGTGCATTAGGTTTTAATGTAAAGATATTTTGTATACAGGACAGTCCGCGAAGAGCTCATAGTATTGCTGCACAAGGGGGCATAAATGCAGCTAAAAACTATACCAACGACGGCGATAGTGTATACCGTTTGTTTTATGATACCATCAAAGGTGGCGATTACCGTGCCCGTGAAGCCAATATTCATCGATTGGCCGAAGTCAGTAATTCTATCATTGACCAGTGTGTTGCACAGGGAATTCCTTTTGCCAGAGATTACAGTGGACTGCTCGACAATCGTTCGTTTGGAGGTGCACAGGTTTCACGTACTTTTTATGCCCGTGGTCAAACCGGGCAACAACTCTTATTGGGAGCTTATGGTGCATTGAGTCATCAAATTAAAATGGGAACTGTTAAAATGTATACCCGTCGCGAAATGATGGACGTGGTTACGGTTGATGGAAAAGCCAGGGGGATTATTGCCCGCAATTTAGTGACCGGTGAATTGGAAAAATATTTTGCACATGCGGTTGTAGTGGCTACAGGTGGATACAGCAATGTATATTTTTTATCTACCAACGCGATGAATTCAAATGCAAGTGCTATATGGCAGCTCTATAAAAAAGGTGCTTATTTTGCCAACCCTTGTTTTGTTCAGATTCATCCTACCTGTATTCCTGTTCATGGTGATTATCAATCGAAACTCACCTTAATGAGCGAAAGTTTAAGAAACGATGGAAGAATCTGGGTGCCAAAAAATAAAGAAGATGCAGAGAAAATAAGAAATAAACAACTGAAAGCTAAAGATTTAAAAGAAGAAGACCGCGATTATTTCCTCGAAAGAAGATATCCTGCATTTGGAAACCTGGTACCCCGCGATGTAGCTTCACGGGCTGCCAAAGAAAGATGCGATGCCGGCTATGGTCTCGGAAATACTGGTTTAGCTGTATATTTAGATTTCGAAGCATCTATTAAAAGATTGGGTAAAGATAAAATTGAAGAAAGATATGGCAACCTTTTTCAAATGTACCAAAAAATTGTGGACGAAAATCCTTATGAAACCCCGATGATGATTTATCCTGCTGTACATTATACCATGGGTGGTATTTGGGTGGATTATGAATTACAATCAACCATACCTGGTTTGTTTGTTGCAGGAGAAGCTAATTTTTCCGATCACGGTGCCAATCGCTTGGGTGCATCTGCTCTTATGCAGGGTTTATCCGATGGATATTTTGTATTACCATATACTATTCAGAACTACCTCGCCAACGAAATGAAAGTTAAAGGCCTTTCAGATCAGTTACCCGAGTTTGACCAAAGCCTTTCAGCCGTCAGTGCTAACCTTAGTAAAATGATGAATATAAAAGGTAGCAAATCGGTTGATTACTTCCATAAAAAATTAGGACACATCATGTGGGAAAATGTTGGGATGGGTAGAACCAAGGATGGGCTAGCAAAAGCAGTAGAATTGATCAGAGAACTCAAGAAAGAATTCTGGATGGATCTTCGCATACCCGGCGATAACAATGGTGTAAATACTGAACTGGAGAAAGCAAGTCGTGTTGCCGATTATATCGAATTAGGCGAATTGATTGCAATGGATGCATTGCAACGCAACGAATCCTGCGGTGGTCATTTCAGAGAAGAATACCAGACACCCGAAGGTGAAGCCCTCAGGAATGATGATGATTTTAAATTTGTCGGAGCCTGGGAATACAAAGGTGATAATCAGGAAGCAGAATTACACAAAGAACCGTTGAATTATGAATTCATCGAATTAAAACAAAGAGATTATAAGTAGGGGAGTAGCTGGAGTACTTGGAGTACATAAAGTGCCTTGAGTACTTAAAGCAAATAGTGCCTAAAGTACTATTACTTATATAAAAATTCAAAATTAAACACACAATAAAAAAACACCAAAATGGATTTTACATTAAAAATTTGGCGACAAGAAAACCCAAAAGCAAAAGGTGGGTTTCAAACCTATAAAATCAGCAACATATCTCCCGATTGTTCATTTCTGGAAATGTTGGATATCTTAAATGAAAGTCTGATAGATAAAGTCCAGTTACCTATTAATTTTGACCACGATTGCCGTGAAGGTATTTGTGGAATGTGTAGTTTATACATCAATGGCCGTCCTCACGGACCTGATGACGAAATTACAACTTGCCAGTTGCACATCCGTAAGTTTAAAGACGGTGATACTATCGTAATAGAACCCTGGAGAGCCAAACCATTTCCAGTAATCAAGGATTTGATGATCAACCGCAATGCTTTTGACGAAATTATTCAGGCAGGTGGTTATGTTTCCGTTACTACAGGAGGTGTTCCCGATGCCAATGCCATTCCTGTTAACAGAGAAGATGCCGAGTTAGCCATGGATGCTGCTGCTTGTATTGGTTGTGGTGCTTGTGTAGCTGCCTGCAAAAATGCTTCAGCCATGTTGTTTGTTGCCGCCAAGGTTTCACAGTTTGCACTTTTGCCTCAGGGAAAAATTGAAGCCAAAGAAAGAGTACTGGCCATGGTTGCCAAAATGGATGAATTAGGTTTCGGAAATTGTACCAACACTTACGCTTGCGAAGCCGAATGTCCTAAAAACATTTCTGTTGCCAACATTGCCCGTATGAACCGGGAGTTTTTCTGTGCAAAGGTTTCTTAGTTAATTAGGAATTATAGAACCTCTCCAACCTCTCCTAAGAGGAGAGGCGTTTGATTAGTCTATAAATAAATTGCATTTATATAATTTATTCTGGTTTAAGCAAAAAATTAAATCGGAGAACTTGCCTTCACCTTTAAGGGGAAAGCCTGTCCCGATTCTTCGGGGGGATTGGGATGGGGTATAGGGGTTGGTGAAAATTAGTAAAATTTTGATAAATATAGTCTTTATTCGCCTTTTCGCTTCCTCTTTCTCTCAGTCTCTTAGTCACTTAGTCTCCTCTTCTAATCACTAATCACTGATCACTGATATCTTCCCTCAAGTGTAATCCCTTACGTAAAAATATTCATTTTTTCAGGGTTTACACTAGTTTATTTCAGGGTTTACCCTAGTAAAATTCTTCCCATTTCATCCTATTTTTGTTTGTTAAAATAAATTTGGAAATACTATGTCTTCTAATTTTGTAAACAAACAGAAGTTTCAAGAAATTTGATTCATTTTTGTTTTTAATATGAAATTTATGTTAATTATTGAAAAAAAACAAAAAAAAATATTTTATTAAGAATCTATGTAGTATATTTGCAACGTAATATTGTTAAAAATAAGCCAATTATAGTCAATTATAACGCTTTTTTAAGCAAATTTATATTTTATCAGCCTAATAATCAACAATTTAGCTTAATATAGCTTGAATTGTTTTATTGTGTATCTATACTTCTACAATTATGAAATTTTAAAAATATAAACCTTAAATCTTAATTCTTATGAAAAACAACAAAGATTCACCTAAAATCATGCGCATCCAATTTTTTATACCTATTATATATATACATATATATACACATTAAACAAATAAACTCAATTATTTAATTATTAATAAACACTTACAAATTATGAAAATGATTTACACTAACTTAAATCTGAAGAAAATGATAAAACCATTGGTTTTAGTTTTCTTCTTTTTTGCATTGGTAATCAATGTGAATGCACAGGTGCTTTCTGAAGATAAGATCGAAGCTCCTTCAGTTGTTACCAGCTCAGTTGCATTCAAACCCGGTATTATTATGGGATCTGATGTTAAAATAATCGATAAGCAGGGTTATAATTGCCCTGATGTAACCTACGAATGGCAATCTGCCACGGATGAATTTTTTACTGAAAATCTCAGAACTAATCTTGCCAAAACCAAAGATTATGATCCAGGTACTGTTAGTACGACTACTTACTTCCGTCGTGTTTCTACGTTGAAATGTATTCATGGACCTGTAAATATAGGTAAATGTGGTGGAATTAAAATAACTATTAATTAAATACTATTTACGATATGAAAAATTTATTTACAAATTTAAAGCTGAAGAATACAATAAAAATATTGTTTTCTTTTTTCTTCTTTTTAGCATTTATAGCAAATGTAAACGCATTAACTCGACCAGCTATTAATGCTAATACGACTACCGTTAATTTTCCATCTTTAAATGTTTGTGGAACTTTAGCTCCCAATATTTCAGGAAACACCGCATATGTAACAAATGCAACATGGGTACATATAGGTGATCCTGGTGTTGGTAATTGTAATACTGTTTCTTACAAATGGCAATATAGTACTGATGGAGGTGCCTCATTCACTGATATCAATTCTTTCAGTACTTCAAATGTTAATTTTCCTAGTAGTTGGACTTGGACTAATACTTCAGGTATAATGGTAACGGTCTCGATACAACGTGTAACATATGTTAGTTGTAGTCTTCCTGCATTTAGTGAGCAGGAAACTATTTCTGATCCTATAGATTTTAATGTATATCCTCCTTTTACTGCTGCAATTACTTCTCAGACCAATCTAACTTGCTATGGCAATACCAATGGTGCTGCAACTGTTACTATAACTGGAGGAACTCCTTATTTTAACTATTCCTGGAATACTTCCCCCCCTCAGTCAAATTCGTTATCTCTTCTATATACTAATACTGCAACTAATTTACCAGCTGGAACTTATCTTGCTACTGTTACCGATAATTATGCTTGTAACGCAACCGCTACTGTAACTATAACTCAACCAAATCAAATTAGTTTTTCTGTTTCATCTTCTCCAGTAACCTGTAGTGCAAATGGTTCTATTGGCTTAACTGTTAGTGGTGGAACTGGTACTTATACTTATGCATGGACCAAAGATGGAAGTGCTATTGGAACTAATACTTCAACCCTTACCAATCTTGGTACAGGAACTTATGTTGCTACAGTTACAGATGCTAATAATTGTACTGCATCTGTAACACAATATCTTTCAGCACCTCCTTCAATTACTATAAGTTTAGGAACTCATACTAATGTAAGCTGTTTTGGATTAGCAACTGGAGGTATAAGTACTTCAGCCAGCGGCGGATCTGGAACTTTGACTTATTCTTGGGTAAATAATGCAAGTCCAGCGGTAGTTATCTCTACAAGCCCAAATTTAATTAATCTTGTTGCAGGAACCTATTTACTTACTGTAACTGATATGGGAAGTAGTTGTACAAAGACAGCCACAGTAACTATAACTCAACCTTTAAAATTAGTAATTTATGATTTTTCAAGAAATGATTTAACATGTTACCAGAATCATTCAGGATCAATTGGTGTATTAGTAAGAGATGGAACTCCAAGCTATTCTTATAGTTGGTATAAAGATAATGGTGTTTTTGGAACCAACACATCAACCATAAGTTTGCTTGATATAGGCACATATACTGTAACTGTAACCGATTTAAATGGTTGTACAGCAACTAAATCGTTTTTAATAGAACAACCAAGTCAATTATTAGCCTCAGAAACTCATACAGCAGTTTTGTGCTATGGTGGATCAACAGGTTCAATAACAGTAACAGCTTCACAAGCTTCACCTCCATATCAATATTCTTTAGATTTGGGAACATATACAGGCACTTATACATTCTCTACGTTAGCATTTGGAACGCATACTGTAACTGTAATGGATAACAACGGATGTACCGTAACTGTATCTGCATCTATCACTCAACCATCTGTAATTACTACTACAGGTGCGACACAAAGCACAATCGCATGTAATGGTGGTACAGCCACAGTAACTATCAATGGTGCTTCAGGTGGAACTGGACCCTATTCATATATATTTAATGGATCTGCACCTCAGTCAACTAATGTATTCCCTGGTATTCATGCAGGAACGAATCTTCCATACAGTGTTACGGATGCTCATAGCTGCTCACCAGCAACAGGAACAATTACTGTTATTGAGCCAACTGTTATAACAATTAACACAGCAACACAAACAACGATTACCTGTCATGGTGGTTCAGCTACTGTTACTATTACAGCTACTGGCGGAACTTCTACCTTAACATATTCACTTACTGGTTATGGTTCAAATACCAATGGAATCTTTTCTGGTGTATTAGCCGGAGCACATGCATACAGTGTAACTGATGTAAATACTTGTTCAGCTGCAACTGGAACAATTACTGTTAATGAGCCATCTGTAATAACAATTGGCACTGTAACCCAAACTACGATTGCATGTAATGGCGGTTCAGCTACTGTTACAATAACAGCTAACGGTGGAACAGGTGCATTATCATATACCTTTGATGGTATTACAAACTCAAATGGAATTTTCTCTCATATTGCAGGAATAAACCTTGCTTACAGTGTAACTGATGCAAATCGTTGCGCAGCAGCTACAGGTACATTCACTGTTGTTCAACCATCTGTAATTACGACTACAGATGCAAGCCAAAGTACTATAGCATGTCATGGTGGTACAGCTACTGTAACTATCAATGGTGCTACAGGAGGAACTGGTGCGTTAGCCTATACATTTAATAGCGTTGGGCCTCAACCAACTAATGTATTTACTGGTGTATTAGCTGGAACGAACTTATTTTATAGTGTAACAGATGCAAACCATTGCACTGCTGCAACAGGTACATTAACAGTTGTTCAACCATCTGTAATTACTACTACAGGTGCGACACAAAGCACAATCGCATGTAATGGTGGTACAGCCACAGTAACTATCAATGGTGCTTCAGGTGGAACTGGACCCTATTCATATATATTTAATGGATCTGCACCTCAGTCAACTAATGTATTCCCTGGTATTCATGCAGGAACGAATCTTCCATACAGTGTTACGGATGCTCATAGCTGCTCACCAGCAACAGGAACAATTACTGTTATTGAGCCAACTGTTATAACAATTAACACAGCAACACAAACAACGATTACCTGTCATGGTGGTTCAGCTACTGTTACTATTACAGCTACTGGCGGAACTTCTACCTTAACATATTCACTTACTGGTTATGGTTCAAATACCAATGGAATCTTTTCTGGTGTATTAGCCGGAGCACATGCATACAGTGTAACTGATGTAAATACTTGTTCAGCTGCAACTGGAACAATTACTGTTAATGAGCCATCTGTAATAACAATTGGCACTGTAACCCAAACTACGATTGCATGTAATGGCGGTTCAGCTACTGTTACAATAACAGCTAACGGTGGAACAGGTGCATTATCATATACCTTTGATGGTGTTACAAACTCAAATGGAATTTTCTCACATCATGCAGGAATAAACCTTGCTTACAGTGTAACAGATGCAAATAATTGCGCTGCAGCCACAGGTACATTCACTGTTGCAGAACCCACATTGTTAACAGCAAGTATTTCAAAAACGGATATTAGTTGTCATAATTTAAACAATGGAAGTATCACAGTAATTGCATCAGGTGGAACTCCTTCGCTATCTTATGCATGGATGTTAAACGGAAGCACTTATAGTCCAACTACTTCAACAATAAACAACCTTGCTGAAGGCACCTATACCGTAACAGTATCCGATGCACGTAATTGTCAAAAAACAGCATCAGAAACCATTATCAACCCATCTGACATCACTATTAGTTTTGGCACTCAGACCAATGTAAGTTGTTTTGGATTAGCCAATGGAGCGATTACTACTTCAGCAAGTGGTGGAACCGGAACCTTGACCTATAGATGGGTAAAAGATTCAAGTCCTGCAGTCACTTATTCAACGAGTCCAAGTCCAGTTAATTTTATTGCTGGTAATTATACACTGACTGTAACTGATAATAATCTATGTCCTAAAACAGCCACAGTAACTATAACTCAACCTTTAAAATTAGTAATTTATGATTTTTCAAGAAATGATTTAACATGTTACCAGAATCATTCAGGATCAATTGGTGTATTAGTAAGAGATGGAACTCCAAGCTATTCTTATAGTTGGTATAAAGATAATGGTGTTTTTGGAACCAACACATCAACCATAAGTTTGCTTGATATAGGCACATATACTGTAACTGTAACCGATTTAAATGGTTGTACAGCAACTAAATCGTTTTTAATAGAACAACCAAGTCAATTATTAGCCTCAGAAACTCATACAGCAGTTTTGTGCTATGGTGGATCAACAGGTTCAATAACAGTAACAGCTTCACAAGCTTCACCTCCATATCAATATTCTTTAGATTTGGGAACATATACAGGCACTTATACATTCTCTACGTTAGCATTTGGAACGCATACTGTAACTGTAATGGATAACAACGGATGTACCGTAACTGTATCTGCATCTATCACTCAACCATTCCAATTAGAAGCAGCTATTGGCACGAAAACCAATGTAAGTTGTTTCGGTTTATCTGATGGTATTGTAACAATAAATGCAAGTTTAGGTACTCCTCCTTATCAATATATGATTACAGGCGGAACTTATACTTCTACCAATACTTTTGGTTCATTGGCATACGGTTCTTATACTGTAACTGTTAAAGATTTTAACGGATGTACAGTTGATGTGCCAGTTTCAATTTCTCAACCATTACAATTAGCTGCTACAGAAGAACATTCTAATGTTAGCTGCCATGGTGGTAATAATGGTAGTATTTCCATTTCTGTTACTGAAGGAACTGGAACTTTCCCATACCAATTTGCTTTAAATGGTGGTACCTATACATCTACCAGTACATTCAGTTCATTAACCTACGGAACTAAAACCGTTACCGTTAAAGATGCCAATGGATGTACCATTGATGTTCCAGTTACACTAACTCAACCTGATTTATTAACTGCTACTATAGTAGGTCATGATGTATTATGCCATGGTGGTTCAACCGGATCAGCTACCTTAACACTTGGCGGTGGTACTTTAACCCCAACTGTTTATTATGCATGGTATAAAGATGCTGGTTATCCAACAACTTTTGCTACCACTCAAAATTTAAGTGGTCTTGCTATAGGCGTATATACTTTAACAGTAACTGATGGAAATCAATGTACAGCAACAGCAACTGTTACTATTGGCCAACCACCTTTATTAACTGCAACTGCAACTTCTACTTTAACTGAAATTTGTTTGAACGAACCTATTACCTTGTCTGCTACTTCTGGTGGTGGTACACCAACTGTTACTTTTGCTTGGGCTGGTGATGAAGGAAACGGAGCAACTACTCCTTCTACTGTTACTTTCACAGGTTCTACTAAAACATTTACTCCATTAGCAGCCGGTACTTATACCTATACTGTTACTGCTACGGATGGTAATGCTTGTCAAGCTAATCATACTGTTTCATTTATTGTAAATCCTTTACCAAATCCTGTAATTTGGGAAAATATACAACAAGGTAGTTTGCCAGCTCACACAGCTTGTTGCCCATTTTCAAGAGTTTATCAGGATAGATCTCCTTCAACTGATGGAGATCCTAGCTTGTATACCTATCAATGGACAGTATCCGGCGGACAAATTGTAGGAGGTGGTTGTGGTAATGCTTTAGGTACCGATCAATGTGTTACAATACTTTGGAATTGTTCTTGCACTCACGGTTGGCTAAAACTTACTAAAACCAATAAATTAACTGGTTGTGTAACTACAACTGAAGAATATGGTGTTGATGTTACTCCACTTCCTACTCCTGTGGTTGTTGGAAATACCAATGTATTTTCAGGTACTGCAACAGCAGAAACTTATTCTGTACAATGTATTCCAGGTCATTTATATTCTTGGGCAGTTGTAGGTGGAACCATTACAAGCGGTCAAGGCAGCTGTACTATTACTGTTGACTGGGGTACTACAAGTTGTACAACTTGTCAGGGTTCAGTTCAGGTAGTTGAAACCGGTAGTTGTGGTTCAGTAGAAAACATTCTACTTGTTAATATAACTGGTCCAAAAGCAATTTCAGGACATGTTACTTATGACAATACGATTGATAATACTATGGATAACTCTCCAATAATCGGAACAGCATTAAATGGTGTTACCATTCAATTGGTAGATAGTTTAAGTAATGTAGTTGTTGCTACAACAACAACTGTTACTGAAATTGGTGGTACTACCGATACTCCAACATGGACAGCCGGTTACTTCGAATTTACAAATATTCCTCATGCTACTTATTATTTAAGAGCTTCTTCAACTAAACCTTGGGGTGGTGTAACTGCTAATGACGCTTTATATATCAAACGTCATTCTGCTGTAATACCAGGTGCTACATTAACAGGTCTTGCATTAAAAGCTGGTGATGTTAACATGTCAGGTTATGATAATGCTACGGATGCGTTGAAATTACAATTGCGTCTTGTTGGATTAGTCTCTAGCTTTGAAGCAACGGATTGGGTATTTGATATTACAAATACATCTACAATTACCTATACTGGTACTCCAATGGTTAAGGATATTAAAGCATTGGCAACCGGTGATGTAAATAAATCATTCATTCCTGGTACAGCTAAAGCTATCGAATATACCAATTTACAAAAAGAAGGCATCAGTCTGGTTAACAATAGCCAGGAATTTGAAATGCCAATTCGTGTAAATGATGTTCTTAGCCTTGGTGCTGTTACTTTAGAATTAAACTTTAACCAAAGTTTAATAGATGTAAGAAGCATTACTTCTCCATTGAGCGGATTTGAATACAAAATCAGCAACGGTAAATTGATGCTGGCATGGGCCAATACAACAGCTGTTAAATTAAATGCCAACGATGTATTGTTGACCTTAAAAGTAAAAGCTAAAGATGTATTAACCTCTACAGCAGAATTATTTAGCTATGCTAATACTACAGAATTTGCTGACGAAAACGGTAAAGTTCTTGATTTCAGTTCACTGAAAACCAACAGCATAGCTACAGATGCTACTGCTTATGGTATCAGTGTATATCCTAATCCATTCAAAAACAATGCAGAAATTGACTATAATGTAATTGAAGGAGCCAATGTAAAATTGGTTATCTACAATGCAGTTGGTCAACGCATGGAAGTATTGGTAGACGAATACAAAACTGCCGGTAATTATACATTCAACTTAAATACTTCAAACTTCACATCTGGAGTATATAGCTGCGAAATTATCATTAATGGTAAAACTTCTAATTTCCAAAAGGTGATTAAATTGGTGAAAACCAAATAAATTCTTTGATAAAGGAGGAGCATATCCGTATGCTCCCTCCTTTATTTAATTAAAGTATTTACTTAATTTAATACATCTTAGATATGAAAAAAATAATAATATATATCACAATATTGCTGCTGGCACTTACAAAAGTCGCGACAAGTCAGACAGCAAGTATTCAAACCGTAGTCGGACAATATGGCACTACAACTGCAACCGTTACTTTGTCAGGTTTTACTGAAGATATCGGTGCATTGCAGATGAAAATTGGGTTTGATCATACAGTAGCTTCTTATATGGGTATTTCAGCGCCGGGTTCAATCATCACGAGTGGTGGTTTTTCGGCTTATGCCTCGGGTGACGCTATCATCGTTGTGTGGTCAAATGCAACTCCTATTTCGGCATTAGATGTGAATGGTGTTGCCTTTACTTTGAATTTTAATTATACAGGCGGAAGTTGCAATCTTGCTTTTAATCCTACTGAATGTGAAATTGCAAATGGAACAGGTACACCTACCATCACCACGTATTTGGATGGTGCTATCACTCAGCCAGTTGTTACAACTGCTACCATCTGGAGTCAACCTGGTGTGTATGGCAGTGTTAATAGTTTACCTATTAAATTGTCTGCTCCGGTTACGGTTGGAGCTATTGATTTGCATATTAGTTATAATGAGTCTAAACTTCAGTTTGTAGGTGTAGATGGTTTCCCTGCCGGAACATATGCTTATGCTTCTGCTGGTATAATTAATATTGCATGGTCTGATGCAAATCCTTCTGGTACAACTATAAATCCGAATGATTTAAATTTAAAATTTAATTATTTAGGTGGTTCTACAAATGTTGAATTTACCGGAACCAATAGTTTGAATGATGCTGATGGAAATCAAATTCAGCTGAGCTTTGTTAATGGGAAAATTTCTCAAGATGTTTTCTCAAATACTGTTTCAATTGGAAGTGTATACAATCCCACTGGAACGTTTACAGTACCTGTTAGCTTTTCAGGTTTTGCGAGTAATGCTCCTGGTAGTTTTACCATGAATATTGCTTATAATAATGCTGCTTTAAATTTCACCGGAGTTTCCGGATTAAGTGGACCTTCTTTTACTGCAGAGGCCATAAATGGTGTAATTAATATTGCTTGGAGTAATCCTGGTAATACAGTTGAACATCCGAACTTTAATTTGTTATTTAATTATATTGGGGGTTCAAGTACACTTTTATTTACAGGACTCAATGAAATATCAAATACTTCAGCGAATGTAATTCCGGTAAGTTTTACCAATGGAAATGTAAATTCTGCTGATGCTTTACTTACAGCCAGATTGGGTCAGGTTGCCCTTACCCCTGGTAGTAGCAATGTATTGGTTCCTTTAAATCTGGAGGACATTACTTCAGGTACTGTAGCTTCTATACATGCTGCAACTATCTATGTTAATTTTGATCAAACACAGTTAAGCTTTACAGGCATACAGGATGCTCCTATAGGAGTTGTTGCCAATCAGGACTTTACTACCAAAACGATCATTATTACTTATGCTGATGCAACACTTACAAATCCTAACCTATCTTCTCCCGGTCTTTTATTAAACCTTAAATTTACTTTTAACGGTGGACCTGGCAATTGTGATAAAGAGGTTAAATTTACTACTTTCGGTACCAATATGAGTAGCTTTGGGGACGTAGATGGAAATCCTGTATTTGCAAACTGGGTAAATGGAAGTGTAAATGCATTACCTTTAGCTCCAACTGCTTCAGCTACACAAACATTCTGTTCATCACCTACACCTACTGTTGCTGATTTAGTTGCAACAGGAGAATTAGGGGCAACTATTAAATGGTATTCTGCAGCAATTGCAGGAACACTTTATACAAGTGGGACTGCTTTAGTAAACGGGACTCATTATTTTGCAAGTCAAACGGTGGGTAGTTGCGAAAGTTCAACACGATTTGAAGTAACTGTTGTTATCAATCCTATGACAGGAGCAACTTCATTTACAACTCCACTATTAACTGTATGCCAAAATTCAGCTGATCAAACATATACGGCTACAGCAGCTAACAGTACTTCAATTGCATATTCTGTATTACCTGTAGAAGCTGGTGTTATAGGAGCTGTTGATGGACTCATGAACTGGGATGCAGCATTCAGTGGAACTGCTCATATTACAGCAATTTCAACTGGACTTTGTGGAACAACAAGTGCTACTATAGATGTAACTGTAAATCCTTCAACAGGAACAACTGCATTTACAACTCCAGTATTAACTGTATGCCAAAATTCAGCT
>CAZCBG010000003.1:0-83675 GCA_964496885.1 uncultured Bacteroides sp.
GATGCTTCAAGTGGACAAATTATTTTTAAAGGCAAAGAACTTTCGCAGCTCAAACCCGCCGAAATGAGGGCCTGCCGGCAAAAATTACAGATTATTTTTCAGGACCCCTATTCTTCTTTAAACCCACGAATAAGTATAGGTAGTGCCATCATGGAGCCTATGAAAGTGCATCACATTCTGGATACTGACAAAGCCCGTAAAGCCCGTGTAATTGAACTGCTCGAAAGGGTAAATATGAACGAAACTCATTTTATGCGGTATCCGCATGAATTTTCGGGTGGGCAACGACAACGGATCTGCATTGCACGTGCTTTGGCTTTGAACCCTGAGTTGATTATCTGCGACGAATCGGTTTCAGCATTGGATGTATCGGTACAGGCTCAGGTACTGAATTTACTGAATGAATTAAAACTAGATTTTAAATTTACCTATATCTTTATTTCTCACGACCTTTCGGTTGTTAAATTTATGTCGGACCGAATGATAGTGATGAAAAATGGTGAAATTGTAGAAATGGGCGAAGCGGATAGTATTTATAATAATCCTACTTCGGATTATACCCGTAATCTGATAGACTCAATTCCAGGAAGTTAATGAATTGATTTGTGCTCAGTTTCTCTCAATTTTGAAATTGCTAAAAACAATCAATATAAAATGATGATAAAATTTTTAGATTAGATGGTTGTGATTTATAAAAAAATACTAACTTTGTGGTATTAAAATTTATTCACCCTCATATTTTGATAAATATAATAAAATTAAATGGTTAGCAATTTAAATTGTGATATTTAGATATATTAATTTTTTTGGGAGGTAATAATTATTTGAAATTTTTTTACTGAGTTCAATTCGTCTTTATGATTTTACCGTTAACTGATTCAATGAAACCGTTAACTTAATATATTTAAAATAAACTTTATCTTTATTTATTTTTGTTTAATTATTCACTTTAAAAAATTACCATGAAAAAGTTTTTATCTTCTATTGTATTGCTTGCAATTTGCAGCACGTTAAGCTTTGGTCAAAACGTTAGTGTTAGGCCTTCAAAAACAAATCCTATTCAGGAAGGGAAATGTCAAAGTCTTCAACAATACTTTGAAAAAAATATCCTTTCTAACTCAAAAGCAGTGTTATTAAACGAAGGATTTGAAGGGACTACTTTTCCTCCAACTGGATGGGTAAAGCAAAACGGGACAACCAATGCTCTTTATCAATGGAAAGTCGGAACTGGTGCACACACCGGAACCAAAAGTGCTTTTGTAGAATATGATCCTGCTTTGGCACCTCAAAATGAATGGTTGATTTCACCTTCAATTAATTTATCCACTATAAGCAATCCTTGTTTGAAATTCTGGTGGAATATGAGTTATTATTGGGGTGTAAGTCCATATAATAATTATGATTTCCGCGTAAAGGTCAGTACTGATGGAGGTACTAACTGGACTACTGTATTTACAGAGGATAGTGCTGGTACATTCACAAGTTTTACCTACTATCAAAAACTAATTTTATTGAACAATTATGCTACTAGTACAAATTTTAAAGTTGCTTTTCAATACCAAGGTTCAGATGGTGCCAGTTTAGATGTTGACGATGTTTTTGTTGGAAGCATGGTTAACAGCAATTTAACTGCCGATAGAGTTACTTTCCACGATGGTTATACCCAGATTCCAAAAGGATTAGGAAGACCTATGTATTGTGATGCCGATATCTCAAATTTTGGTGCTATTACACAAACACATGTAAAATTACATGGTGTCGATTTAACTACCGGAGCTGATTCTACTAGTAGTGATACAACCTTACTTTCAAACACAAGCCTTGCTGACTGGTTTATTTTAAATGATTATTTTTATACACCTTCAACAACAGTAGGTACCTATAAAGTAACCTCTTATATTTCCAGTGATTCTATCCCGCATTTAGCACAAGATACATTCAGCATTAAAATAGTTTGCGATACTTGTAAATATTCAAGAGATAATAACACTTACGATGGTTCAAGGTGGGCTGGTGCAACAGGAACCTTATCTGATCCTTATACTGCAACGAATCGTTTTCAGGTAAATCAGGATAGAATGGCTTATGGGATTAATTGTGCTGTTAATAATGAAACTAAAGTAGGTTCAAAAATAAAAGCTGTATTGTATAAATATTTTGCAGCTACCGGTACAAGAACCATTGTTGCTCAATCGTCAAACTATTACATAACTGCAGCAAATGTCCCAGCAGCAGGCGGCGTCAATCCTCCTTCTATTAACCTTGCTTTTTCTGCAGGATATACTATGCAAAAAGATTCTTTATATTTTGCAGGTATTCAAGTTTTTGGTGGAACTGATACAGTTAAAATAGCTGCAGATAACACTGGAATTCCTCAATGGGAACAAACTTCACTTTATTTTGATCCAACTGCCAATACCTGGTATATCTGGCAAAGTGGCAATGTTGCCGCCATGATGATTCGTACAGTTTTCAATCAGAATGAACATTGGGATGGCATTGTGGGTATGAATGAATTAAACAAAGATATTTCATTATTTACTTGTATGCCTAATCCTGCCAATACTACTACACAGATTTCTTATGAAATGAAGAAGAACGAAAAGGCTGAAATTTATATTACAGATATAATGGGCAGAACTGTCAAAACGATGAATCAGGGTATGAAAGCCAAAGGAAATTATACGCTTGATATCGATTTATCAAATTTAACAAGCGGTACTTATTTCTTAACATTAAAAACATCAACTGCTCAAGCTACTGAAAAATTAATAGTTGTAAAACGATAAATTATTTTTAGACTGACATTCAAAAAGGCTGGTATTTTTTAAATATCAGCCTTTTTAAATTGGATTAATTGGCTTTGGGGTAAATCTCAATTAACAAAATAAAGTAAAATATTTTTTTAAAAAATATTATTTTGAATAAATTATGTATTACTTTTGTAGTACAAAATAATAATGTTTAATTTAATTCTTTAAAAAAATGAGAAAATTTTTATTTTTTATTGTGTTGCTTGCAATAAGCAGTACATTGAGTTTTGGACAAAACGTAAATGTTAAACCCTCTGCGATTAGCCAAATTCGAGAAGGTGAAGATCTAAGTCTTGAGCAATATTTTAACAAGAATCTAGCTTCAAATTTTAAAACTACATCCATCTGGTCTTCTAATATGAACACTTCGAGCCAATGGGTCGTTGCAAAATTAGCTGACCATAGCTCCAATATTTTAAATCAATGGGAATGGAAATCTGATACTTCTCAATTTTCGACCAATTGGAAAAATTATGTTGGACCTTATATGAGTTCTACTACACCTATGCAAGGTGTTTTTTATTTCGATGGTATAACTAATCTGATAACTGCCAATTATGGAGTAACTGATATTACGCTAACCAATGCTATTGCCATTAACACTACAGGAAAGTCGGCTGTAAATATTAAATTTTACCAATTGTACAAATCCTTCAATGCCGATTCTACATTTATAGAAGTAAGCACCGATAATGTTAACTGGCATAGTATAATGGTGAATCCAACGATTACCGTTGGTAGCGCAAATACCTATGCCTACGGCTGGAAAGAATTTAGTCTTTCTCAATGGGCAGCAAACAAAGCTCAGGTATGGATTAGATTCAGATTTTTTGCACCTGCGTCTACAACAAGTGGTGCCCAATATGGTGGTGGCTACGGATGGGCTGTAGATGATGTTGAATTATTTGTCCCAAACAATAACGTTATTCAAGTAGATGGAGCTACTTTGTTTGATGGTTATATGCAATCACCGAAAGGTTTGGGCAGACCAATGTATTACACTGCTGATTTTATGAACTTAGGTGCAATAACTCAAACCCATGTTAAATTACATGGAAAAGAAGTAATTACCCAGGCTGATTCAACAAGCAGTGATTCAACGTTGACCCCAGGTCAAAGTGTTACAGGCTTGGAAATTAATAGTTATTTCTTTACACCTCCTTCAACAGTTGGCACATATAAAGTTTTTGCCTATGTTTCAAGCGATTCTATCCCATTCGTTAAAGCTCAAGATACATTTAGTATAAAGGTAGTTTGTGATACTTGTATGTATTCAAGAGATAACAATACTTATTATAGTTCAAGATGGAGAAGTGCTACAAATGGATTAAGCAATCCATTTACTGCTGCTAACCGATATCAGGTAAACCAGGACAGAATGGCTTATGGTATTAATTGTGTGGTTAACAATGCTACAAAAGTAGGCTCAAAAATAAAAGCGGTTTTGTATAAATACTTTGCTGCTACCGCTACCAGAACCATCGTTGCTCAATCAGGAAATTACTATATTACTTCGGCAGATGTTCCTATAACTACTGGTGTTAATCCACCTTCCATTTCACTCCCATTTACAGCAGGGTATACCATGCAAAAGGACTCAATGTATTATGTTGGTATTCAAGTTTTTGGAGGAACTGATACAGTAAAGATTGCTATTGACAATACCGGAATTCCTCAATATTCGCAGACATCGCTTTATTTTGATCCAACTGCAAATACATGGTATATTTGGGCTAAGGGTAACGTTCCTGCAATGATGATACGAACAATTTTTAACCCAAATCTAATTCCACCTAGTGATGTCAATAATATAAATAAAAGCATCAGTTTGTTTTCATGCATGCCTAATCCGGCTAATACGACTACCCAGATTTCCTATGAGTTGAAAAACAGCGAAAAAGCAGATATTATAATCTCTGATATTATGGGTAGAACTGTTCAAACCATTCATCAAGGTATGCAGGCTAAAGGAAATTATGCACTTGATGTTGACTTGACTGGCTTATGCAGTGGTACTTATTTCTATACACTAAAAACGCCTTCTGCTCAAGCAACGGATAAATTAATAATTGTAAAACGATAATTTTCAATAAACATTTTTTTAAAAGGCTGATAGTATGAATATCAGCCTTTTTTTTTGATCAATGCAATTTCTTTTGTGCGTTTATCAAGTCTTATAAAGATTTCCTATTTTTAAAATTGCCTTTTTATAAAAAATCATTACTTTTGTCAAAAAAAATAAATAAATTTAATTTAATTCTAGAATGAGAAAAATTTTATCTTTTATCGTATTACTTGTAATTAGCAGTACGTTGAGTTTTGGACAAAACCTAAGTGTTATATCCTCAACGGTTCGACTTGATCAAAAGGACGAGAATCAAAATCTTGAACAGTACTTTAACAAGTCTTTAGGTTCAAATGCAAAAACCACTTCTATTTGGTATTCAAACATGGCTACAGCCAGCCAATGGGTTACTGCAAAATTAGCTGATCAAAGCAGCAATATTTTAACTAGTTGGGCATGGAAATCTGACACCTCGCAATTTTCAACCTATTGGAAACAATATGTTGGACCTTATATGGGCTCTACTTCTCCAATGCAAGGTGTTTTTTATTTTGATGGAATATCTAATTTAGTTGCTGGGAATTATGGAATATCCAATGCTACATTAACCAATGCAATTGCAATTAATACTGCAGGGAAATCAGCAGTAAATATTAAATTTTATCAATTGTACAAATCTTACAATGCAGATTCTACTTTACTTGAAGTAAGTACCGATAATATAAACTGGAATACTATCATGGTAAATCCTACTATTACTGTTGGAAGTGCAAATACCTACGCTTATGGATGGAAAGAATTTAGTATTACGCAATGGGCTGCCAACAAAACGCAAGTCTGGATCAGATTCAGATTTTCTGCACCTGCTTCTACAACAAGTGGAGCTCAATATGGTGGAGGCTATGGCTGGGCTATTGATGATGTTGAACTATTTGTTCCAAATAATAATGTTATGCAGGTAGATGCATCTACTTTGTATGATGGTTATACAAAAATACCATCAGGATTGGGAAGACCTATGTATTACGATGCCAATTTTATGAACTTAGGTGGCTTAACTCAAACCCATGTGAAATTACATGGAAAAGAAGTTACTACTCAGGCTGATTCAACAAGTAGTGATACAACTTTGGCTCCCGGACAAAGTGTAACTGCATTAGAAATTAATAATTACTTTTTTACTCCTCCTACAACTCAGGGTACTTATAAAGTTTTTTCCTATGTTTCGAGTGATTCTATTCCATTTGTACTTGCACAGGATACTTTTGATATAAAAGTAGTTTGCGATACTTGTATGTATTCTAGAGATAATAATACATATGTTAGTTCAAGATGGGCTGGCGTTACAGGTACATTAAGCAATCCTTATACTGCTGCTAACAGATATATGGTTAACCAGGACAGAATGGCTTATGGCGTTAATTGTGTTGTGAACAATGCTACCAAAGTTGGATCAAAAATCAAAGCTGTTTTATATAAATATTTTTCAGCTACGGGTACAAGAACAATCGTTGCTCAATCAGCTAATTATTATATTACTGCTGATAAAATTCCTGCTTCTTCCATGGTGAATCCACCTTCCATTTCTTTACATTACACTTCTGAATATCTATTACAAAAAGATTCTATGTATTATGTAGGTATTCAGGTGTTTGGAGGAACAGATACTGTTAAAATTGCTACTGACAATACAGGTATTCCTCAATATTCTCAAACATCACTTTATTTTAACCCAACAGCAAACACTTGGTATATATGGGGTAGTGGAGTAGTACCAGCGATGATGATACGTTCAGGGTTTAATATCAATTATGCTTTTGATAATGGCCCTTTTACAGTTGGTATAAACGAAAAAACCAAGTCAATCAACTTATTCTCTTGTATGCCTAACCCTGCAATTAATTCTACCCAAATTTCTTATGAATTAAAAAACAGTGAAAAAGCTGAAATCATTATTACTGATATTATGGGAAGAACTGTTCAAATTTTAGCACAAGGATTCCAAACCAAAGGAAATTATACTGTTGATGTAGATTTGTCTATGCTTTGCAGTGGCACTTATTTCTATACATTAAAAACTCCTTCAGCTCAAGCTACGGATAAATTAATTATTGTAAAGCGATAATTTTCAATAAACATATTTTTAAAAGGCTGATAGTGTTACCTGTCAGCCTTTTTTATGTGCATTAAACAATTTCATTAAATTTCAAACTACGTTAAATCTTTTTAATATTTCTTAATATTTTACTTTTTCTTAAAAATAATATTACTTTTGTAAATGAGAAAAACAATGTTTAATTAAATTTAACGCAAAAATGAGAAATTTTTTATCTTTTATCGTATTACTTATAATTAGCAGTACGTTGAGTTTTGGGCAAAACTTAGGTGTTATGCCATCCACTATTCAATCAGCCAAAGCTGATGGTCCTCAAAATCTAGATCAATACTTTAACAAGCCTATAGCTTCAAATACAAAAGCTATGATATGGTCATCTACAATGACAGATCCCCTTGATTGGGTGGCAACTAAAATGCCTGATCAGGAAGCTGCTATTTTAAATACATGGGAATGGAAATCAGATACTTCTAATCTCTCAACTCTATTTAAACAATATGTACATCCTGATATTTATATGCAATCACCTACTTGTACATCCGGGCTTTTCTATTTTGATGGTATTTCCAACTTAATTAATGGTATATATGCTGTTGCTAACTCTTCATTAACCAATTCGGTTGCTATCAATACTTTGGGTTTTAATGCAGTGAGTATTAAATTCTATCAATTGTACAAAGCTTTCAATCAGGATTCTTCATTATTAGAAATTAGCAGTGACAATATCAATTGGCATACCATTGATGTTAATCCAACGGTAGCTGTTAATACGTATGCTTATGGATTTAAAGAACTTAATATTTCTCAATGGGCAGCCAACAAAGCTCAAGTTTGGATTCGATTCAGATTTTACGGTCCTGCTTCTACTTCAAGTGGCTCTCAATATGGTGGCGGATATGGTTGGGCGATTGATGACGTAGAATTATTTGAACCAGCTAATAATAACATACAAATAGACAGAGTTACCTTGTACGATGGTTATACGAGAATTCCATCCGGAATTGGCAGGTCTTTATATTATGATGGAGATTTTACAAATTTGGGTGGGAAAACTCAAACCCATGTAAAATTGCATGGTGTTGAATTGATTACACATGCCGATTCAACTAGTATTGATACAACTTTAACCCCAGGTCAAAACATTACAGCCCTGGAACTTAACAATTATTTTTTTACGCCTCCTACAACATTAGGAACGTATAAAGTTTTCTCTTATGTTTCAAGTGATTCGATTCCATTTTTGCTTGCTCAGGACACTTTTGATATTAAAGTAGTATGTGATACCTGTATGTATTCAAGGGACAACAATTATTATTACAGTTCAAGATGGAGAAGCTCAACAAGCGGATTAAGCAATCCGTATACTGCAGCTAACAGATATCAGGTAGGGCAGGATCGAATGTCATATGGAATAAATTGTGTTGTTAACCTTGAAACAAAAGTGGGTTCAAAAATTAAAGCAGTTCTATATCAATATTTTGCTTCAACCGGAACAAGAACCATTGTAGCTCAATCATCAAATTATTATATCACTGCTGCAAATATTCCTACAGCTACTGGTGCAAATCCACCATCAATTTCACTTGCCTTTACTGCTGGATATACCATGCAAAAGGATTCTTTGTACTATGTAGGTATTCAAGTATATGGCGGTACAGATACTGTTAAATTTGCTACTGACAATACAGGAATTCCACAATATTCTCAAACATCATTGTTTTTTGACCCAACCGCAAATACCTGGTATATTTGGTCAAGTGGTAATGTTCCTGCAGTGATGATTCGTTCACTCTTTAATGCAAACGCGCATTTCGATAACATTGTTGGTGTCAATGAAATTAACAAGACAGTTAACTTATTCTCTTGTATGCCAAATCCTGCAAATACTACTACCCAGATTTCTTATGAAATGAAAAACAGCGAAAAAGCTGAAATCATTATTACAGATATAATGGGCAGAACTGTACAAACAATCCATCAGGGCTTTCAAGCAAAAGGAAATTATACTGTTGATGTAGATTTATCTGCTCTTTGCAGTGGAACCTATTTCTATACATTGAAAACACCATCTGCTCAGGCTACTGATAAATTAATTATTGTAAAAAGATAATTTTTATTTATTGCATTTTATAAGAAAGGCTGGTATTGAAAAATGCCAGCCTTTCTTATTTTTTAATCTTTATTACTAATTCCTTTTTCTGTATAAACTTACTGCAAGCGTTAAAACCGCCAAAGCATAAACAATCAGCGAAAGGAATTGTGGCAAAATATCAACAAACCCTGAACCTTTGAGGAGGATCATCCGCATTACCTTAATAAAATATGCAATGGGATTGATAATATTAAGCTGCTGAGCCCAACTTGGCATACTTTCAATAGGCGTAAATAAACCACTCATCAGTAAAAATATCACCATAAAAAACCAGGCAATGAACATGGCTTGTTGTTGGGTATTGGTGATGGTAGATATCAATAAACCTATGCCCAATACAGCCATGATATATACTGAAGCAACCGCAAAAACAATTCCTATATTACCCAGAACGGGAAGCGAAAATACAATTTTTGCAATTAATAAACCCAAAGCCAACTCAAACATGGCAATAAGCCAAAATGGGATGAGCTTTCCGGCAATGAACTGATATTTATGTATGGGGGTTACGTTAATTTGTTCGATGGTTCCTATTTCTTTTTCCCTGACCACATTCATCGCAGCAAGAAATAAACCGATTATGGTAACCAAAAGTACCAGAATTCCGGGCACCATATAGGTTTTATAATCCAGCTGAGGATTGTACCAAAAAGAAGTGGTTGTTTGAATGGGCATTTCAAGTTGAGTTCCATAGGTGTCAATCAATACATTTCGGTTGAATTCTTTAATAATTGAAAATGAATAGGCATTGATGAGGCCTGCTGCACTACCATTGATGGCATTAATGGTCATTTGCAGTTTGGCTTGGTCATCGCGTATCAAATCGCGTTCAAAATGAGGTGGTATTTGAAGCACCATATCTGCTTTGTTCACTTTGAGATCATTTTCAGCAGTTTTGTAAGCATCTGAATAATTTGCAATGGTATAAAATTTAGAACCATTAAACTTACTGATCAAAGCCCGCGACATGGAAGATTTATCCATATCTACAATATGAATTTTAATATTCTTCATTTCAAAGGTTGCAGCATACGAAAGTACCAATAACTGTATGATAGGCATGACAAACATTAGCGGAAGCATGGCTTTGTTCCGGAATATCTGAATAAACTCTTTTTGAAGGAGGTATAATATTGTTCTCATTTTTCGATTTTAATCCAGTCTAACTTTAAATTTTTTAATACTCAATCCGATAAAAACAAGTGTCATGGTAAAGATAATGGCTGTTTCTTTCCAGATATATGCAATCCCAACACCTTTGAGCATGATGGCTTTGATGATGATGATAAACCATCGTGGGGGGACTAAATTGCTGATTACCTGAAGTGGAAGTGGCATGTTTTCGATTGGAAAGATAAAACCAGAAAGTAGAATGGTAGGCAACATCAATGCAAACATCGAAATCATCATCGCAGTTTGTTGGGTTTTAGTAACTGTGGAGATAAATATTCCTAACGACAATGCCATGATAATGAAAAGCAAACATTCGCCCATCAGTAATAACAAACTCCCTTGAACCGGCATTCCAAATACAGTGAATCCCATCACTAAAATAATTACAGCAATCATAAACGAAATGAAAATATAGGGAATCACTTTCCCAATAACGATCTGTATAGGTTTGAGTGGTGAAACCAACAGGACTTCCATGGTGCCCAGTTCTTTTTCGCGGGTAATAGATATGGAAGTCATCATAGCAGAAATCAACATCAATAATATCGTAATAGTGCCTGGTACAAACATAAAAACTCCTTTTAATTCTTCGTTATACAACATTTTTACATCTGTATCAATCTGCATCGGTATTTTTTTGTTTTGCATGATTTCCTGCTGGTAATTATTGATGATTGAAGTGGTATAATTGCTCAACAAACTAGCTGTATTAGGGTCGGAAGCATCGGCTATGATCTGTATACCTGCTCTTTTTTCTTTTTCAAGTTTTTCTGCAAAATTGTTCTCGAAAATGATGACTTCTTTGATTTTACCTTTGCGAAAACTTTCTTCAATCTGATTGTAATTGTTCAGATTTTTTTCCAGTTGAAAATAGCCTGACGATAATAATTTTTGGGTAATTTTTTGTGTATGCGCATCTTTGGATTGATCCAATATAGCGATACCCGCACTGTTGATCTCGTTGGTTATGGCAAAACCAAACAATAAAATCTGTACAAAAGGCATCCCAAACAGTATCACCATGGTACGGTAATCTCTGAAAATATGGTAAAATTCTTTGATAACAAAACCTTTAAATCTTTTCATTGATATGTAGTTGTAATATATGTCGGAAGACCGAAGTCAAATTAATTCCTAATTCCTAATTATTTAATCCTTGCCAGTTTTAAAAACACCTCTTCCATATTTTCAGCTTCATATGTTTTCATCAAAGCTTCAGGTGTGTCGAGGGCAGCAATTTTGCCATCCACCATTATCGAAACTCTGTTGCAGTATTCTGCTTCATCCATATAGTGAGTTGTAACAAAAACAGTTATTCCGTTGTGAGTTGCTTCGTAAATCATATCCCAGAACTGACGACGGGTTATTGGGTCTACACCACCAGTGGGCTCGTCCAGAAAAACTATTTTTGGCTGATGAAAAATGGCTACCGAAAAAGCAAGTTTCTGTCGCCAACCTAACGGTAAATCCTTGATAAGTTTGTCCTTGACTTCGGTAAGATTTAATTTTTCAATCAATTGTCTTGATCTCTCTTTAATTTCTTTTCGCGACAAACCATAAATACCTCCATAAAATCGGATGTTTTCTACTACTGTTAAATCTTCGTAGAGCGAAAACTTCTGACTCATATAGCCGATGTTATTTTTGATTTTCTCGGTTTCGTGATAGCCATCGAAACCTGCAACATTAATTTCCCCTGAGCTTGGTTTCCACAATCCGCACAATATCTTAATGGCAGTCGTCTTGCCAGCCCCGTTGGCGCCAAGGAAGCCAAAAATTTCACCTTTGTAAACCTCAAAGCTTAGGTGATCGTTGGCTACAAAATCACCAAATTTCTTTACCAGATTCTTTACTTTAATAACTGTTTCGGCCATTTCTTTAATTTTTTGCCATTAATCGCATAAAACTATCTTCAATATTTGGTGCTTGCTGTTTTATTTCAATGGAATGATGCAATTTGCTTTCCAAATAGTTTTCAATATTTTTTTGGTTCCCATCATTCAATGTTAAATGCACATATTGTCCAAAAAGATGAATGCTCTCTGTATTGCTCCAGGCTCGTAAATCCTGCATCAATAAATACATTGAAGCTGTTTTTACGGCAAAAAGCTGTTTGTTAAATCCTTTGATTATGTTATCCGGAGTATCTGTTGATAAGATGTTGCCACCCTGTATCAGGCTGACCCTTTCGCACATCCCTGCTTCATCCATATAAGGCGTAGAAATGATGATAGTTATCCCACTTTCTTTTAATCTTTTCAGCATTTCCCAGAATTCTTTACGCGAAACTGCGTCCACACCAGTAGTGGGCTCGTCGAGTACCAAGATTTCGGGTTTGTGGATAAGGGCACAGCAAAGTGCCAGTTTTTGTTTCATCCCACCCGAAAGTTTTCCTGCAGGCCGTTTCTTGAATGGTTCAATTTGAACATAAATATCTTTGATTAAATCATAATTCTTTTCCAGCGTAGTTCCAAAAATGGTGGCAAAAAACTTTAGATTTTCTTCTACCGATAAATCCTGATACAACGAAAACTTACCCGGCATGTAGCCTGTTATATTTCTGATTTTCTTATAATCTTTAACCACATCAAAACCAGCAACAGTTGCATTTCCACTATTAGGCATCAGCAAAGTGGTTAAAATTCTGAAAACTGTGGTTTTGCCACCGCCATCGGGACCGATAAAGCCATACAATTCTCCTTTCTTAATTTCAAAACTAAGGTTGTTGATGGCAGTTATATCTCCGTATTTTTTACTGATATTCTTAACTGAGATTGCTATTTCTGACATATATATTTATTTTTAGTCGGAAGACAGAAGTTCGAAGACCGAAGAACAAAGTATGAAGAATGCTTGCTTCATTCAAATTTATTTTCTCACTATACTTTATAAACTTTATGAACTCAATTACTCTTTGTCCAATAGGTTGTTTTCCCTAATCCCATCCAAGATTTTCCGATATACCCTCTTAATTTTAATTTTCCTTTATCATCAAAACCAATCGTTCCACTGTATGTTTTGCCTGATTTTATATCATTTACAGTTCCATCTTCCCACTCATCATCCCCGTCGAATTTAAATCCATGAACGAAATTCATTCCCATTATTAAACGCTCTCTTAATTTAGGATCAGGATTCTGTTTATCTTTCTTTGGCTTTTCGGTTTCTTTATCGTTGGTTTCTTTGAGCCATACGATTTTCCCGTAATAGGTATTGCCAATTTTGTAAATTTCAACTTTGGCTTCGTGGTTATCAGTAAGCCACTTACCAAGAATGTCATCGGCTTTTCTGCTTTGAGCTACTAGGTTGGGTGTAAATAAAGGAAATAATAGTAGAAGGATTGGTATTAATTTGAATGGTTTCATTTTTTTTAATTTTTAATTATTTAATTGAAAAGATATCAACCTTCGGTCTTCGGTCTTCCGTCTTTCGTCTCCCGTTGAAACTAAAATATTACTTCACCAGGCATACCTATTTTTAAACTTCCATCGTTTTTAACGTTGATTTTTACAGCATATACCAGGTTGACTCTTTCTTTCTTGGTTTGTATGATTTTAGGTGTAAATTCAGCATTGTCAGCCACCCAACTAATGATACCTTCAAGTGTTGTATTTTCTGTTTCGTTTTTATCAACCAAAACCTTGCATTTAGCACCTATTTTCAGTTTAGGTAGTTGGTCGCCACTCACATAGACTTTTAAAATCATATCGTTGAGTTTGGCAACTTTGTACAAAGGTTTCCCAAAAGCTGTTACTTCACCTTGTTCTGCATATTTTACCAAAACTGTTCCGCCTGTCTCATCATAAATATAGGATTTCGCAATTGTAGAACTTATTTGTTCCACTTGTTTCTGTAAACCATCGATTTCATTCAGCACACTGCTGTTCTGGGTTTGTATCGCATTGATTTGTTTATTGATTACATCGATACTTCCAACAACATCATCTAACTGTTTTTTGGTAGCAGCTCCATCCTTATTCATTTTTACGATCCTGTCTTTATCGGTTTCCAGATTTTGTTTTTGTTGTTGCAAAACTTCTATCTGAGCAGTGATGTTTTTAATTTTTGAGGAAACTGCATTTTTCTGAGCTAGTAACTGTTGCTTTTTAAGAAGCAAATCCGTTGTATCCACAAAACCGTAAGCGTTTCCTGGCTTCAGTATTTGCCCTTCCGTAATATCGAAAGCCATTAATCTACCATTTGCCTGAGCCGAAATAATGACTTCAGTGGCTTCAAAATTACCATAGGCATCCGATTTATCATTTGTGTTTTTACAAGATAGTACTGTAACAGCCAGTAAAACTAGCAATCCATATTTATTTTTCATCGTATTATTTTTTTAAATTTATTACTCAAGGCACTCATTTTCTCCAAGTACTCAAAGCACTCTAAGTACTCTAATTACTTCATAGCTTCCCTAAATTTACCAGATAATCATATTTAGCTTTTTGCAATTGAATTTTATGTATTTCGTAATTGATTTTTGCCTGGGTAGCTGCATTCACATCGTTCAGATAATCAGAAGAAGTGATATAGCCATTTTCGAATTGAGAGGAAGAATTGCTGGCAATTTTTGTTCTCAGTTGAATGATTTCCATATCTTTTAAAATCAATTCCGTAAATTTGTCAATTTCTGCAACATCTCTTTGATACGCCATTTTTGTATTTTTTTGATACGTCTCTCTGCTAGAGTTGATGATGTCTTTTTGTAATTCAAGTATCTTTTTATCATTTTTAGTTTGATTCCAGTTCCAGAAATTCCAGCTTAATTTGGCACCCACTATATAAAACGATTGAAAATCATTCGATAACATATTTAATCCCGGTCTTCCATAACCCAACTGTCCGAATCCATAAATTTTCGGTATCAGTTTAGTGGAAAGTATTGTAGAAGTGAGTGATAATTTGCTTTTAGTCAATTCAAAAATTTTCAGTTCTGGTCTGAGGTTTTCGAAACTTGTCGTATTGACTACTATTGCCGGCAAAGAAAGTACTGAATAATCAGTAATTGCAATGCCACATAATTCATTCAACATTTGAATATTTACTGATTTACTGCTTTTTATTTCAATAATTTTTTGATCAATCTTGATGATTTCTGCTCTTAAATTGTCGGCATTGCTTTCATTCAACATTCCATTTTTAACCCCTGATGCTATTTTGAGGAGCTTGGTTTGAATGTCTTTTTTTGATATTTCCAGTAAATCAGTATTTTTTTGTAACATCAGAATATTGAAATAAAAAAGATTTACCCTTTCTTTCAGTTTATACAATTCTGTCTCAAGATTTTGCTGTTCAGCCCGTGTGCTTATATCTTCAAGGTTTTTCTGTGCAGAAATCATACCTCCATCCCAAATTAACTGATTGATATCCAGACTTGCCTTGTACATATCTTTGGAGGCTTCGGGTATGCTTATCAATGGAATTTTAATCGGTATTTTTGTTACATCAGACTGATAACTCAGTTGTCCGTTGATATTTACCTGAGGAAGGTAATTTGTATTCAGACTTTTGATTTTTAATTCTCCTATGCTGCGAATGCTTTCTTTTTGACTGCTTAATGGATAATTGGCAAGGGCTTTCTGATAACAAAATTGTATGTCGATATTTTGTGCATTTACATTTGCAGTGAAAAACCAAAATACTATAAAAATATATCGTTTCATATTTTAATTGATTTTAATAGATTGAATGATAAACCGGCTGACTTCTTTTTTACGTTCTTCTAAAAAAGCATTGTATTTTATGGTATCGTTGTCAAATAATATTATTTGCATCAAGGGTTTGGCTGCAAAAGGAAATGCGCAGAGGGAGATAATATTTATTAACAGATGCCTTGGATCCATGCATTTCACCTTCCCTTCATCCATATCTTTTTGAATGCTCTGTAATATAATGCCAGGTTTAAATCCCATTTTACCGAACATTTCAACGATTCTATCCGGGTCTCTGTTAATTTCAGTCAGCACAAAATTTGGTAGTTGTGGAGTTTTTATCAATACATTCAAGTAATTTTCCACAAAGACTTCAATTTTTTTTTCTAAGGAAATACCAGATAAAATGTTCTCAACCATTACAGGAATAAATTGCTGAAAGGCATTTTTAAAAATAGCTTCAAATAATTTGTCCTTGCTACGGAAGTAATAATGCAACAATGCTTTGTTTATACCAGCTTCATCTGCTATTTCTTGCATACGGGCACCATCATATCCTTTTCTAAAAAAGATATTTTTGGCAGCATTTAAAATAACTTGCTCTGTATCTGTTTCCTTCGTACTCATTTTGTATTTTGTTAAATGGTTTAATCATATAGTTTAACCAGATGGCAAAATTAATAAAAAAAATGATAGAACAATAAAAAGTATAAAAAAAGTTTAAATGTTGTTTTTGCCTGATAACCAAAGCTTAAATGAGGAAGCACGATCGGCACTTACATAAGTTTCAACTGGAAGCTGAACAATGGATTCAATTTTTATTCTTCCTTTGAAATATGAAAACATTTGCCTTATGGCTTTGTAATTGATGATTATGCCTCTGCTGATGCGAAAAAAATGAATTGGATCGAGCATTTCAGTAAGTCTATCCAGCGAAAAGTCAATAGGATAATTTTGTTTATCAAAAGTAAGTATATAGATACATTTGTCTTCAGCATAGAAAGCTGCGATTTCTTTGGCATCAATTGCTTTTAGGTATTGACCATATTTAACAACAAAACGATGAGGAGTTTCTTTGGTTTGTTTCAGCATTTGCTCGATTAAAGCAGTAAAATTAACCTCATGTCGCGAATTTTCCCATTTTGCAAAACTGGCCACTAATTCTTCTTTTTTGACAGGTTTTAGCAAATAGTCAATACTATTCACTTTAAAGGCCTGAATCGCATATTGGTCGTAAGCTGTAATAAAAATAACTGGAGCATTCACCTTTATTTGTTTGAAGATCTCAAAACAACTACCATCTGCCAGATGAATATCCATCAATATCAAATCAGGATGACTATTCACCATCAGCCAGTTAACTGTATCGCTGATGGTTTCGAAATTATCCAGAATTTCGGAATTGGAATATATCTCTTTGACCAAACGTATTAAGCGACGACTTGCGGCTTGTTCGTCTTCAACAATAAGAATTCTCATAATCTGATTTTTAAGAATATGCAAATTTACTTAGTTTTCTATTTGTTCCAACAATGGAATGGCCACTGAAAAATAATCCGATGATTCCATAATTTCAATCTCTTTATCGGACAAAAATTTATATCGATTGCGGATATTTTGTAAGCCCAATCCGGAAGAAGTTTCTTCTTGTTGCCGTTTCTGAATGTTGTTCTTCACCATAATATAACTATTTTCGGTTAAAGAAATTTCAATGATAAGTGGGCACCCACTAGAGATTACATTGTGTTTGATGGCATTTTCAACTAACATTTGCAAACTTAATGGTGCAATTCCTTTCGGCAAAACATAGGTAGGAATCATATTTTTCAAAATTAAATTTTCTCCATAGCGTTTCATTTGAAGGAAAGCATAAGTTTTGATCAGTTCAAGTTCTTCCTCTAAGCTAATAATTGATTTGTCACGCAATTGAAGGATGGTTCTAAAAAAATCGGAAAGCTTTTGAACATATTCTACTGCAGCTTCTTTATCTTCTTCGATCAGTGTAATGAGAGTATTGAAACTATTGAACAAAAAATGAGGGTTGACCTGATTTCTGAGGGTTTCAAATTGTGACAGCAAACTTTCTTTCTCAAGTTCCTGAGATCTTTTATCAGATTTCATCCACATGATATAAATAAAAACACCTTCATGGATAAAAGAAATAAGCAAAGAAATCATCAAACATTTGGCATATATATCTAAAAAGAAATATTTCTCTATAGATATTGCAGCTAATACTATGTGTCCAATCATAAATATTAAAGCTACAACAAGTAAATTATAAACAGCAATAAAAAGTATTTCCAAAATGATATGTTTTACAGGATGCTTTTCCCAGGGATATTTTTGGCAAAGTGTAAAAACGATGTAGCGGCATCCTAACCACAAAGCAGTAGTGCTTAATGTTGAGAAGAATATATTTTCAAGTATCATAGGAAAATCGGTGCCTGAAGTCATTCCGACAATAAGGGGGGCAATAATACCTAAAAACAATATCCCGCTCACTATTACCAATATATTGTAGAATTTGTCCTGATTTCGGGGTTTTTTTTCAATCATGATATTAAATTCAAAATTTATTATTTCAAAGTATAGAAATTAAATAAGCAAACAAGTCGTTCGGTAAAATTAAAAAATAATCCTATATTGAGGAATTATCATTCTTCCTGTTTGGTAAATATAGGAAATTTCTCCTGTTTTTGTATTCAGTTTCTGGCTATAAACGTTTTGCTGGTTAAATAAATTCTGGATATCAATTCCCCATTCTTGGGTGATTTTTTTTCCATTCCTTCGGTAAACTATTTTTAAATCGGTACGTGAATAATCTTTATATTGCAAACTATAAGCTTTATTCTCATCATATTGTCTGTAATATTTCCCATTGATTGCATCGTACATGATATTTGCAGGAGTATAGCGTTGACCGCCGGCATACGTTGTTTTTAGATCAAAACTTAAAATATTTCTTGCTTTCTGCTCTTTCTTAAGGCTTCCAAGAATAAACTCCTTCCCGAGCAGGGCATTGAAAACATAATTGCCATTGAAAGCTGTATTGCGTTCGACCTGATCGCTGCCCATGTATTTCGATTCAAATAGGGAAGCCGTAAACAGATAATAAAATCCTTGGTTAAGGAAATGTTCCAGGGTAAATTCAAGACCATAATTTTTTCCTCTTCCCGTCGCTTTTAGGGTATCAGGTGTAGCATATCCAAAATTAGCTCCTTCATTTAAGAGGGAATAATAATTATAAGATCCTCCATTTACAGCTGCATTTGCAAGGAATTGGTAATAAACTTCTGCTTTAATGCGAACGTATTCTGTGATATTTCGATCATAGCCCATTACAAAATGCTGACTCTTCATCATCCCAAGGTTTTCGTTCAGTCGTTCGAAACTACCGTCAGGCATTTTGCTTTGACGGAAATACACACTGATAGAATTCAGCTGGCTGTGCATTCCATATCCAAAACTCAGCGATTGATTGTTCGTAATATTCCATTTCAGTCCTAATCTGGGTTCGAGGGAATAATCATTGTTCAAACCATAATACATTGCATGCAAGCCCGTATTGAGTGTTAATGCATCATTGAATTTGTACTGATACTCTAGATAGGGTTGCAATAAATAAGTAAAACCTTTATAATCGGATATGGTTCGTAATGCAAGATCCATTGAGTTATAAATCCTTTCTAATAAATTAAAACCCATCCCTTTCAGAAAGAAACCTGCTTTTACAAAACTTCTGTTGTTTATTTTATGATTAAGAAAAAATGAAATACTCAGGTTTTCTTCAGTAAAATCATTTCTGTAATTTGGGATTTTAATCTGTTGAACAGGAGATAATGAATCTACAGTTGTTTTAAATGTATGACTTGCTGCCGATAAACTTAGCTTTGAATAAGTGTTGCTTCCAAAAAACAAGGTATGTGTAATCCCACCGGCTATCATATCTGATCCGTTGGTTAAGTCAAAACCTTCGCCTCCATAAAAATCGATTTTGTTTTTTGTTGTATCCTTGCGAGAATCCCACATTTCGATATCACTGATTCCGCCCAACGCAAATACCGAAAAACTCCCCAGTTTGGTTTTTGGAAAATTAAGTTTCATCGAAAAGTCCTTGTATTTTGGGATTCCTGTACCAGTACCAAAATCAGCGCCCATCTTTTCCATCACTTCCAAAGTAGAATATCTTGCATTTATTAAATAGGACGATGCATTTTTTTTATTTATAGGCCCTTCGGCACCCAATTCAAATCCATTGAAACCAATTTGTCCAAGAAATTCATGTTTTTCGTTGTTACCGTTGCGCATTTTTAAATCAAATACACCCGAAACTGCATTGCCGAATTCAGCAGGAAAAGCTCCCGTTATAAAATCTGAATTAGACAAGACATTGTTATTCAATATACATACCGGACCTCCGGTAGCTGAGAGAGCACCCCAATGGTTGGGGTTAGGAATATCAATACCTTCCAGACGCCATAGCAAGCCTGAAGGAGAATTTCCACGAATAACGATATCATTTCGGGCATCGTTACTTCCTACTATTCCTGCATAGTTGGATGCCATACGGGCAACATCGTTACGGGAACCGGCATAACGACCCGTTTCTTCTACCGTAAAGCTCCTTGAACTCACCGAAGTCATTTTATTGAGTGTATTCGATTTATCAGCACTGGCATTGATTTCAACTGTTTTTTGAGTAATTAGATTTTCGTCCATTTCAATGTCGAGTACCAGCTCTTTTGCAGTATTCAGGTTTAGATTGCTGAGGTATACATCTTTGTAACCCATAAAACTAATCTTTAAACTTTGCCTTCCTACACTTATGTTTTCCATTCTGAATTTACCATCTGCATTGCTGGAGGTTCCTATTAATGGAGAAGTATTTAGCAATACAATATTAGCACCGGGTAAAGTCATTTTAGTAATCCGGTCGGTAATTGTACCACGGATAGTTCCGGTCGGTAATTGAGAAGCCGAAACAATAAAGGAGAAAAGGATAAAGGATATAAATAAAACTGTTTTTTTCATTTTTATGATTTTTAAAATTATCAGACTGCAAAAAAACATTGATTGCGATAAATATGCAATGAATTTCCGACGAAATGGGATAAATTAAACCTCAAACAAATAAAATGTATGCTGAATCCAGAAAAAAACAATATCTAAAACTCAACAATAATACCAATAGTTGGCAATACATTTCCTGAAAAATCTTCGATTTTTCTTAATATATATTTTGTTGGATTACTGGGATCTACAGCAATGTTTCCATTGAGATCCAGATTTGTATAAAGTGGTTGTTGTTCTGATTTATAGGCCAATAAATTCTGGATATCCATGTAGAAGTTTAAGGCCCACTTTTTAAAGAAGTATTGTTTGTCAATTCTGACATCTAATTGATTAAAAGAGCTTAAACGTTCCGAATTAAAAGCATTATAATTTAAATAGCCTCTACCTCTTGAATCCCAAATTGCACGATTTGAAGAAGCCTGTATATCAATCGGTGTATAAGGAGCTCCTCCAACAAAGCGCCATTTAGCACCTATTTCCCAGTTTCTACCAACGTTTCTTTTGATAGTAAAATTCAAGATGTGTTTATTATCCCAAGCAGAAGGAATATATTGTTGGGTTTTTTCTTTGAATTCGCTTCTTACAAAAGTATAAGAAAGAATTACATTAAACCCTTTCAGATTAATATTTCGGTAATAAATTTCACACCCATAGGCTCTTCCTTCGGATGTAGAAGTAACTGCCTCATCACCAAAAGTGCCATAATCTGCACCTTTACTGGCGATTGAGACAGAATCATTTACTGAAAAAGGATAATTATGGTAAGCTTTATAAAAACCTTCAATCGTTAATTTTGCATTTTCGCCAAATAGATAATCAAAACCTGTAACAAAATGATCGACTGCAATATATGTGATTTCATTCTGTTTATTTACAAGGTCACCGGTATTATTACGAAAACCTAAAGTGGTATAAGCTGGTCTCTGGTAATACCTTCCAATATTTGCATTTAAAAATAAAACTTCGGTCAAGCCATAAGAAGCTGACATACGGGGTGAAAACTGATTGAGTAAATTTGACATCTTAGGGTCATAAGAGTTTGCATCCATTCGGATACCCAAAGACATCGTTAAACGGTTGTTTAAATACGATTTACTGATTTGTCCAAAAGCATTCCATGCAAACAAATCAAGTTTTGAATTATAATTAATAAAAATCAAACTGTCTTTTGCCAGTATTTTCTGGAAAGTAGTATTGTTGTATCTGTTATATTCCAATCCCATTCCAAAGGTAATTTTGTAATTCAATGTATGTGCATTTCTTTCGAAACGGAATTTATTTTCAATTTCGTCGGATGTGTAATCCAGTATTTTAGGTTTTGATTCATCATTGCCTGGAAATTTATAAGAAGTATTTCTTAGCATATTCCTGCTCAATACATAAGTATCGTAAGAATTTGTTCTGTAATGTTTAAAAACGCCACCTATTGCATAGTTCCATTGTTTAAAAACTGGTAAATATCCCAATATGTATTTTTGACTTTCGTTTGGGTTTTTGATGCCGGTATTGAGGTTAAATTGATCAATGGCTCCAATTCCTATGATAGTTAATTCGTTTTTTAAGTCAAATTTTGTTTTAGATTTCCATTGGAAATCGTTGTATGTAGGCAGAAAGGGTAAGCCAATAGCACTAAAGAGGAACTGGAGATAAGATCTTCGTGCAGAGAATATGAAAGTTGTTTTTTTGTGGATCGGTCCGTCAAGGGTAAGTGCCAGATCGGAAGCTCCAAAGCTTGCTTTAAATTTTAAATTATCGGGATTCCCATCTATCAATCGCATATCAAGGATAGAACTCAAAGCATTTCCTTTATTGGCAGGGAAAGCTCCTGAATAAAATTCAATTTCTCTGACAAAATCTATATTTACAATACCTATGGGGCCACCAGATGCGCCTTGTGTAGCAAAATGATTTAAATTAGGAATTTCGATACCATCCAAATAAAATTTATTTTCGCTGCTACCACCACCTCTTACAATGATATCATTCCGATAGGCAGGCGTAGAAGAAACACCAGGTAAGGATTGCAGAACTTTTGAAATATCCCTGTTACCTCCCGGACTCTTTTCAATTTCTGCAATACCAATGCTTTTCATTGATAGTGGACTTTCTTCATCCCTTTGGAATGTTTTCGCTTTGATTACAACTTCTGCTAAGCTGATTTCAATTTCGTGCATCGGAATATCAATAAGTTTGGTTTTTCCGGAAGTTGCCATGAATTCAGCACTCATGAATCCCTCAAAACCGACGGATGTTGCAGCCAATTGAATATATCCTGGTTTAACATTGGTAAATTGAAAACTACCATTTATATCAGATGAAACGGCCATATTTGTACCTTTAATAATAAGATTGGCAAAAGGAATGGACTCATTATTTTTTGTATTAAAAATTCTCCCTTTAACAGTAGCATTTTGAGCAAATAATGTATTTGCGAATAAAACCGTAAGCAAAATAGAAATTAATATTGTATTGAATTTGAGGATGCTGTTCATAAATCAAGGTTTTATTGAAATATTCTAAAAATTTATGCAAAATTACAAAAATTAGTGTTAAAAAATAATTAATATAATTAGCTACTAAACAGGTAATTGTAAAATATTTTATAAATTTATTTAAAATAAGATAAAAAAAGTTAAAAAAAATTTGGAATTCTTATAAAAAAATGCTTAACATTGCAATACAATTTGAGAAAACCAAAAAAAATGCCAGATGTAATTAGTTAAAACTCTATATATCATCCACTTAAAATTATCAACTTTTTATTAATTAAACTTAACTTTCTATGAGAAAAATTACATTTTTACTTGTCGCCCTCTTACTGATGGGAATGCAAGTGATTCAAGCACAAAAAGTTATCACAGGAAAGGTAACAGGTGCAGATGACGGAGCCAGTATTCCTGGTGTTCAGATTGTTGTAAAAGGAACTTTACATGGCACTACCACTGACATAGATGGTAAATACCGTATAACTGTTCCGGAAAAATCAGATGTATTGGTTTTTACTTTTGTGGGTTTGAAAAGTCAGGAAGTGAAAATTGGGAACAGAAACATTATTGATGTAGTGATGGCTACAGATATAATGAACCTTGATGCGGTAGTTGTTACAGCTATTGGTGTGAAAAAACAAGAACGTAATCTTGGGTACTCTGCTACTCAGGTAAATGCTGATGAAATCATGAAATCTCGTGACAGAAGCCCGCTTAATGCATTGCAAGGAAAAATTGCAGGGGTGAATATTTCAACCGCTTCTTCCAGTCCGGGTGCTTCTACAAGAGTTATTTCAAGAGGTTTCTCTTCATTAACAGGAAGCAATCAGGCTTTATACGTTGTTGATGGAGTACCTATCAATAATTCAGCTATCGGTAGTACAAGTTTGAATGGTGGTACCGACTTTGGAAACAGAGGGAATGATATAAATCCTGATGATATTGAAAGTATTTCCTTCTTAAAAGGTTCTTCTGCAACCATTCTTTATGGATCAAGAGCTGCTAATGGCGTAATTGTTATTACAACTAAAAAAGGAAAAGATCTCGTTAGAGGCGTTAAGAAAAAAGGAGCTGACATTACATTTACAACAACTTTTTTTGGTGAGACTCCTTTACGTTTACCTACATTTCAAAATGAATTCGGTGAAGGTTTTAATGGTAAAGCTGATGTAATCGAAAATACTAGCTGGGGTCCAAAATTTGATGCAGTAGCTGTGCCTAGGGTATGGGGCCATGTTGTAAACAATCAACAACAAATTAAACCTTATGTTGCGCTTCCTAATAATGTTAGAGACTTCTTTGATGTTGGAACTACATTTGAAAATTCAATTTCAATTGCAAATTCAAATGATAAGTCAAGTTATTTCTTTTCGTATTCTAATATAAATTCAGATGGAATTTTTCCTACCAATGCAGATAGTTATAAAAGAAACACACTTTCATTGAGAGGTACTGCCAAATTAGACAATAATTTTACTAGTTCAGGTTCTATTTCATATGTAAAAAAACAAAGTAAATTTGTACCTACCGGACAGGATCAATCTGTTTATGATAATATCATGCAGACTCCAAGAGATATTAGTATTGTAGATCAGTCCGATTATAAGAGTAAATGGTATAATTTAGACAATTATTACAATGGTTATGCCGCCAATCCTTATTATGTATTGAATGAACATGGAAACGATTTTAACGAAGACCGCGTTTTTGGAAATATTGGACTGGATTATAAGTTTAATGATTGGATGAATGCTTCATGGAAAGTGGGTACTGATGTAGCCAATTCTCAGCTAAAAGAATGGCGCGCCATAACTGACTATGTTAGAAATAATTATAGTGATGATCCAGGAACTGTTATTGAACAAACCTATTTTAACCGTGAATTTAACAGTGACCTTATTTTAAACTTCAACCGCAGTTTGAATCAGGATATTGAGTTCAGCGGATTGGTTGGTTGGAATGTTAACCAAAGAAATTCTAAAACCTTATCAACACAAGTAATTGGATTAAATATTCCTTATTTTTACAATTTATCCAATAGCTCATCCACTCCTTCTGTATCAGAAGCAACTATGATGAGAAGACTTTATGGTGTTTACATGAGTGCAGACTTTAACTATAAAAAATATTTAAACTTACAGATCAATGCCAGAAACGATTGGTCATCTACTTTGCCTTCAGCAAACCGTTCTTTCTTTTATCCCGGAGCTAATGTTTCTTTTGTATTTACAGAGTTTTATCCTGAAATTACAAACATCATTCCTTTTGGAAAAATCAGAATGGGTTTAGCTCAGGTTGGTAATGATGCTAATCCTTATCTTATTTTCAACTCATTTACACAGGCTAATTATGCTGATGGTTATCGTGGTTTAGATTGGCCATTGGGTGGAATTAATGCTTTAACTGTTGGAAACACTATTGGTAACCCAAGTTTAAAACCAGAAATTACAACTGAATTTGAAATCGGAACCGATTTGCGTTTTTTGAACAATCGATTAGGGGTTGATTTTACTTTTTACAATAAAATCACTACCGATTTAATCTACCCTGTGCCTTTAGCCTACTCAAGTGGATATCAATACCAAACGATGAACTTAGGTAAAATTTCAAACCGTGGTATTGAAGTTTTAGTAAAAGGTACTCCTTTAAAGAATGCTGATTTCAAATGGGAAATTTCCGTTAATTATTCTAAAAACACCAACAAACTTGAAGAATTAAATGCAAGCCTTACAAAAGTTGACTTAGGCGGAACGAGTCGATTGGGTTTTGTAGCTGTTCCAGGACAACCCTTAGGTATGTTTGAAGGAGCTGTCGCATTAACTGATGGCAACGGTCATATTGTTGTTGATGGTAGCGGTTTACCAGTTGCAGATCCTGTTAACCAGATACTCGGAAGCTCGCAATATGATTGGATGGCTGGTATTTCTAACAACCTCACTTACAAAAACTGGGCTTTATCTTTTTCATTTGATATTCGCCAGGGTGGTTTAATGTATTCACGTACCAAAGAAATGATGTACTTTGCAGGAACAGCTCCTGAAACAACTTATAATGATCGTCAACCTTTCATTATTCCTAATTCAGTTCAGGCTATTTATGATGCAAATGGTGCCATTACAGGTTATACCGAAAATACAACTGCTATTTCTCACCAATCAGCCACTTTGTATCAATATTATGATCAAACCAGAGGGGCAGGAAATTTTGCCCGTGAGTTTTTAATTAATAAATCATTTGTAAAACTTCGTGAAGTGGTTTTAACTTATACCTTTCCTAAAAAATGGTTAGCAAAAACTCCTTTCGGTGATGCATCTTTAAGTATTATCGGACGTAATCTATTATTGTTTACCCCATCAGACAATCATTTTATCGATCCTGAATTAACTACTTTTGGGAATGACTTAAATGCTGATTATGGTGAATTTAGTGCAGCTCCTACTACCAGAAGTTTTGGTGCAAGTTTACGTTTTACCTTTTAATAATTTAAAAATACATAAAAATGAAAAATATATTAAAATATAACAAATGGATGCTTCTCATAATGCTATTTACTTTTGCCAGTTGTGAGAAAGATTTCATGGATGTAAACCATGATCCCAGTAGATCTTCAGAATCAACCGTTCAACTGACCTTCCCTGCAGGTGTTGGCTCTTCTGCTTATGTAATTGGTGGTTATTATCAATTATTAGGTGCATTTTGGTCACAACATTGGACACAAGCTATCGGAGCTCCACAATGGAGAGAAATCGATTCCTATAATCTTCAAACCAGCGATTTTGACGGCCGCCAATGGGGTGAACTGTATTCAGGTGCTTTAAATGATTACAAATATGTAAGAGAATTAGCAACCAGCACACAAAACTGGAGTTACTATCTTATGGCAACTGCTATGCAGGCATATACTTATCAGGTACTTGCTGATTTATACGACAAAATTCCCTATACCGAAGCTTTGCAAGGTGCCAGTGGAAATCTGACGCCTAAATACGACAATGGTTCTGTAGTTTATGATGGTTTAATTAAAATGCTTAATGAAGCCCTTACGCATGATTATAAAACTTTTAAAAGTGCAACAAATCCCACAGCAACATCAGTACAACCCGGAACGGATGATATTATTTTTGGTGGCGATATGGATAAATGGGAAAGTTTTGTAAATACATTGAAATTAAAAATTTATTTGCGTCAGGCTTATGTACGTCCTACCGTTGCTTCTGCCGGAATTCAAGCAATGTATACTGCAAATGTTCCTTTTTTAGCTGAAGATGCTAAAATAGCTATTTTTGCCAGCCAGCAAAACAAACGAAACCCTGCTTATGAAACTTTTATCGACAGATTGTCAGGCAATATTTCAATGAGTCAGACCATTTATTCAATTCTTGACAGTGTTTCAGATCCACGTTTACCTTTATTAATTGCCAAAAATGCAAAATCACCTGCTGTTTATAAATGTTTGGTTCAAGGAGATTATTTCAATACTACCTTTCCAACAGGAGCAAATATTTCAAATTTATCAACACCTGTTTTAACCGGTCTTGATCCAGTTTACTTTTTCAGTAAAGCAGAAAGCTATTTTTTACAGGCTGAAGCGATTGAAAGATACGGTGTAACCGGAAATGCAAAAACAATGTATCAAAACGGTATTGATGCAGCTTTTAGCAGATTGGGTGCTACTGGATCAGCTGCTTTCTATGCTGTGGGTGGTAAATACGAATATCCATCGGCTGGTACTTTTGAAGATAAACTTGAAAAAATTATTGGACAGAAATGGATAGCCATGGTAAACAATCAAGGTATAGAATCATTCTTTGAACACAACAGAACGCATTATCCAAGAGAAAGTGCTGTTCCTGGAACTTCTCCTGCTTATGTTAAAGGCCAATTTACAATTTCTGTCAACAGTGCTACCGGAAGTCTTTACCCTAAACGTTTGTTGTTTACTGAATCTGAACGCAGAAGAAATCCTAACACTCCTGCTTTAGAGTCAATCAACAAAAAAGTTTGGTGGGATACAAAACTGTAATTATTAAAATTTAAAAAAAATAATATGAAATAGCCCTAAAAATAATATTCAAACAAACAAAGAAATTATTCTATGGCGTATTCCATGTGACAAATAAATAATTAAAATTAATAACACATGAAAAAAAATAATATAATATTAATAGTCATCCTTTTAGTATCAGTTTCCATTATGAGCTGTAAAAAGGATAGCAATAATGTGTCAAAAGTTACCACTTATGCCGTTTTAACCATGAATGGACCTTCAGATACAGTTATTGCAACCGGATCAACCTGGGTTGACCCAGGTGTTACTGCAAGTACTGGTGATCAAGTTACAGTTACACCGGCTACTTTAAGTACTGCTACTGCAGGAAGATATGAGCTAACCTATAAAGCGGTCAATGTAGATGGTTTTCCATCAATAGCTACCAGAGTGGTATGGATAGTTGGTGTTACCGGTGATGGAACAACTAATTATGCTAAAGCGTATGAAGGTGGACGTGGCACAAATTATTCTAAAGAAATGGGAGACGGGACCGTGTACTTATCAAAAACAACGATTCCAGGTGTTTATTTCTGCTCGGATATGTTTGCCAGGTATTATGAGGTTTGGAGAGGTTATGGTGTTGCCTACCATTGCGCCGGTGTTATTCGTGTAAATACGGACAAAACCATCGACAATGCAAATGTAAACTTTGTATCTCCTTGGGGCGCATGCTTTATGACTACTGGAACCGGTACTGTTGATCTGGCAGGTAAATTTACTTATAAGTTAACCCTTGGAGGCTCTCCGGTTGCTGCTGCTTTCTTTCTGGAGCCAAAACCGTAATTAGTTATTAATTCAATTTTTTTAATTTAAAATATATAAAAATGAAAAATAAAATAATTTTTAGGATACTGTTTATCTTCACATTATTTATTGCACTTTCCTGTGTAAAAGATGATAAATGGAAAGATTACCAGACTTTCAGTAGTGCTTATCCTGTTTGTGGTCAATACCATGTTACCTGGTCTTTAAATGGTGTTTTACAAGATCCTCCGGGACCTACCATCCTTTCTCTTTATAATTCAGCAAAAGGAGACAGTATTTGGGTTGACGATAATAAGCAATTCTGGTCATTTAAAGTGAAAGCTACTTTGAATGGAAGTAATTTTTCTATAACCAAAGGTATTGATTTATTGTACAACGATTCAACTACTATTACAGAGGGCTCTGTTTCTAACGATAATATTTATATGAAAGTAGAATGGGCTTCTTCACCGGGTGATGTTTATATTTGCCAAGGTAAACGTCAAACCGGGTTTGAATAGGAAACATTTATTTTAAACTATTTAAAAAGAGGCTGTCAAAAATTTTTGACAGCCTTTTTTGTAACTTTTATTAAAGCTGCTTCGTCATAAATGTAAATGATTTTAAAATATTATATTAACACAATTAAATGATTTACAAATGAAAACAAAAGTTTTAGCAATTTTATTCATCTTTTTACTGGTGAGTGTTGCATTAAAAGCAGAAAATGATGAGCTCAGTTTCAAACAAACTGTAGCGACTCAAATTAAGTACCCTGATTTTGCAAAAGATCAAAAATTGGAAGCAGATGTTTACGTCAGCATTTCAATTAACGAAAATGGAGAAATTATTGTCAATCAATCGAATTCCATCAGCCAGGAGTTTATGGATTATGTGAAAACAGAGTTGCAAAAGATAAAAGTAAGCACCGATAATGAAGTGATTGGGAAAACATTCTATTTCAAATTTATTTTTAAATACCAGGAATAAACAGAAGTTTTCTTTAGCTTCATCATTCATAAGTCGTTATTCGTTATTTCTTATTAATTTGAAATCAACGTATAACGACTTTTGATTTTAAAAAGATAAAACATGAATTTTAAAAACAGGCTTATAATAGTGGTTTCTTTTTTCGTAACCAAAGTTTCATTCCCACCTGAGCCTGAGCACCTGCAACCATCCTGTTTTTACGGTACAAATGTTTTAGCTTGATACCATACAATTGAGAAATACTAAACATGGTTTCATTGGTTTTTACAAAATGGAATTCGACAGATCCTTTACGTCGCTTGGGTTGTAGATAAACCTTTTCCCCTTCCTTAAGAATATAATCTTTAGAAAACTCATTGTAACGATAAAGTTCACCTGGTTTCATCTCGAAATCTATCGCAATTGTCAAAAAATTATCCGTTTTCTTTGCCAGCACGAATTTTATATTATTGTTTAAAAATACTTTCCGGTTGTTATTCCCGGTACTTATAAATTCAAAATCCTCAGTATCGTTTTTGGACAGAAAGCTTTCAGCTATGTGATTATTGTTCTGTATTGGATAAACGCTATCCAACTCATATAACTTATTGTCTTCAATAATTTTAATTAATAATTGAGGATATTTGGGATTGGTGGCATAACCTGCCTCTTTCAATCCCTGCGCCCAGGCTTTATAATCATTGATATTTAATAAAAACAAAGAAGCATATCTTACTCTCATTCTCAAAAATCCAGAATGATCTTTAAATGATTCTAAAGCTGCATCATACATTCTAAAGCATTCATCTTTTGCATCATCGTCTTTCAAATATGTTTTTCCTGCCCAATCGCTTGTACATTTGATGCCAAAATGATTGTTGGCTACAATCGCTAAATCGCTATTCCCATTTGCAGATTCTAAAATTCCCTGGGCCATTGTAATACTTGCTGGAATTTTATAATTCTTCATGTTTTGAACAACAATTTCTTTATAGCATTCAATGTATTCTTTAACTGTGATTTTTTTTCTCTCATTTTGAGCAGAAATATCATGAGATGAGCCAATAAGAAATATCAAAATTATTACATGTAAAGATTTCAGCTGCATATATTTTATTAAATTCAAGTTATTTTTTGTTTTTAAAGTTTCGATCATGTCTATTTACACTTATTGCAGGCAGTAAGGTGGTTGGCTTGAATGCCTATGATATAATCATTTCGGTTTGTCACTAAGCTTATGGATGGACATTTCATAGGATCAGTTTTTTAAGTTAAAAAAGTAATTTAAGATAATTACATACAAAAGTATAATTTTGCAAACTCAAATTTCAGCAAGCAGAAATTGTTTTTGCACAAAAAAATGTTATAAAAATCTATTTTAAAAGATTGTAATTATGATGATTGTAAAAAAGTATTTTCCTGAAATCAGTTCAGTGCAAATTGAAATGTTTGAAAAGCTCATTCTATTGTATAAAGAATGGAATGCTAAAATCAACTTAATTTCAAGGAAAGATATTGATAATTTGTCCATTAATCACATTCTTCATTCATTGGCTATTGCAAAAGTAATCAATTTCAGAAAAGGAACCTCTATTCTGGATGTTGGAACTGGTGGAGGTTTGCCAGGCATTCCTCTTGCAATTTTATTCCCTGAAGTTCATTTTCATTTAATAGATTGCATAGGCAAGAAAATAACAGTAGTAGAAGCTATTGTTACAGAATTAGGATTGAAAAATGTAAGTGCTCAAAAAATAAGAGCAGAAGAACTGCATGAAAATTTTGATTTTATAGTTAGCAGAGCGGTAACAAAATTACCTGAATTTTATGAATGGGTAAACAGCAAAATCTCCAAAAACCAAAAGAACGAACGCTTAAATGGTATAATTTACCTGAAAGGAGGTGATTTAACCGAAGAGCTCTCAGGTATCAGCCGCAAGCATAAAGTTTTTGATCTCAAAGACTTTTTTGAGGAAGAATATTTTGAGACTAAAAAAGTGGTTTACATTTATTAATTTCCTTTTTCAACAATAACCTCACAGATTTGAATGAATAAAATGGGGGGATATTTAAGCTTCAAATCAATTAAATTAGTAAAATCTGACAGGTTTAAATTTTAAAAAATATGAAGAACGATTATACAAAAATAATCTTAAAACCAGGTAAAGAAAGATCGTTGCAGCGCTTTCATCCGTGGGTTTTTTCAGGTGCCATCGAAGCAGTAACCAAGGAATTATCGGATGGAGAAATTGTTGAGGTTTTCGATTCAAAAAAGGAATACATTGCCACAGGCCATTATCAGGAAGAAGGAAGTATTACTGTAAGAATCTTTACATTTGAAAAAACAATTATTGATGAAGAATTCTGGAGACAGAAGCTTCAAAAAGCTATCAACCTCCGAAAAACATTGGGTTTGTTCGATAACGAAACTACCAATGCATTCAGATTGGTGCACGGTGAAGGTGATTTGATGCCTGGTTTAATTATAGATTATTATGATGGCAACGTTGTAATTCAATTTCATTCTTATGGGATGTTTTTGTTGAAAGATATATTTGTTAAAGTTCTTAATGATTTATTGGGAAATCAAATGAAAAGCATTTATAATAAAAGCGACACTACCCTTGCCAAAGGAGAAAATAACCAAAATGCCAATGGATATTTACTGAATGAAAAAACCTTTGAAATTGTCATTAAAGAATATGATAATCAATTTATTGTAGATTTTGAAACAGGACAAAAAACAGGCTTTTTTATTGATCAGAGAGAAAACCGGAAATTACTGGAGAAATACTGTCTTGATAAGAAAGTACTAAACGTATTTAGCTATACCGGTGGGTTTTCAGTATCTGCTTTAAAAGGTGGAGCTCAAATGGTTCACAGTGTTGATAGTTCTCAAAAAGCCATTGATTTGTGCAATAAAAATATAGATCTTAATTTTGGTGTTACTGATGCTCATTTGTCATTTGCATGCGATGCATTTGAATTTCTGGAAAAAATGGACAGCGACTATGATCTAATTGTGTTGGACCCACCGGCATTTGCCAAGCATCTTCATTTAAGAGAAAAAGGATTAAAAGGTTACCGGAATATCAATAATAAAGCGATTCATAAAATCAAGAAGGGAGGTATATTGTTTACCTTCTCCTGTTCTCAGGCAATTTCGACAGAAGATTTCAGAACCATGATTTTTACAGCAGCGGCACAAGCTAAAAGAGAAGTAAAAATACTTCATCAGTTATCACAAGGAGCCGATCATCCTATTAATATCTACCATCCTGAAAGTGAGTATCTAAAGGGATTAGTTTTGTATATTGAATAAACGAACAATAGAACTTAAAATATAATTTACTTCTTTGTAAGATTTTACAATCAAAATATACTTACTTTTGTTAAAGTATAAGTTAAAGACTTAAACTTAAGCTGATCAAAATTGAAAAGAAAAAAATAAAATAAATAGGAATGAAACGAAACTTTTTTTTATACTGCTTTTTCGTATCTATAATTGGAATTTACAGTTGTAAGAAAGATGATACAGTTACGAATTCTGGTACTTTTCGTCCGAATAGTATGTCAGAATTAACTTCTCCGCTTGATTTCAGTTGGCAAACTGTAAAATATGTAAAAGTAAAGTTACAAGGTTCTCATGTGATGACAACTATCATAAAAACTACAAATGGAAATATTCTTTTCAAAGGGTTGGTAAAACCAACTACTAAAGTTGAAACTACCATTGAAATTCCAGTTTCAGTTAATGAAGTACTGGTTGTGTATGGTCCAATAACAAGGAATGTTAGTTTGACCAATAATACAATTGACTGTACATTTAATTTGAATAGTTTCTAATTAAAAAAAGACTTTATGTTAAAAAGATTAATTGCAAAAACAGGAATGGTAATATTCATTATATTATTATTCAGTATGTATACAAAAGCGCAATTAATGTTAAATTGTGAATCTGGAAACATATCTGCAGAAACCAATGCCTGTTGGAGCTTTGAAGGTGTGAATTATATAAATACAGGGCAGGTAATTACGGGAACTTACTCTACGCTTAGCAATCAACTATCCAATCCTTTACCCAATGCTTGTTGGATTAAAACACCCTGGATGAAAGTTGCTTCAGGAAATATTTCAATAAAAGCCAGATTAAGTGAAGCTAGTGGAACCAGCAGAGGCATCGTTTTTTCATATATTGCTTACGACTCTCTTAATCCTCCCAATTATGAATCTACAGCTGTTGTTTTCGATTCAAGTACTTGGACTTCAATAAATACAGATGTTAAAACGCTTACTTCTGCAATTCCTCTCATTATTGCCAATTCAAATCAAATATACAAAATAAGAATCAGTTTTGTTGGAAATGGAGGTAATTCAGGTATAGTAGCTGATAATTTTATGATACCTGGCAATTATTGGTCAAATCCCGTTGCCAATTGCATGCCAATGGCAAGTACTCAAGATGCAGATAGCGACGGAGTTGACGATGCACAGGATGCTTTTCCTAATGACCCCTATAAAGCGTATAAATCATATTTTCCCATCGAAAATCATTTTTCGACCCTGGCATTTGAAGATCTATGGCCGGCAAAAGGGGATTATGATTTCAACGATGTTGTGGTTGATTATAATTCATTAGTTGTAACCAATGCTGAGAACCAGGTAGTAGAAATTAATTATCAGTTTAAAGTTAGAGCAACTGGCGCAAGTTTTAGAAATGGATTTGGATTTGAATTAACCAATATAAGCCCAAATACAATCAGAAGCGTTAGCGGATGTAATATTAGTTTGGGAAGTATTTATTCAATAGCTGCAAATGGTACCGAAAACGGACAAACTCATGCATGTATCATTGCAATTGGAAATGTATATGATGTGTTGACTTACCCTGGAGGCAATGTTGGAGGTATCAATACCACCATTGGAGCTCCTTATGCTTCTCCTCAGATTGTAAATGTAAAACTTAGTTTTATTGAGAATGGAGTTCCCGGTTTAGCAGGTCCTATAAACATCTCGCAACTTGGTTCAAATACTTTTAACCCTTTTATTATTGTAAATCAAACAAGAGGAAGAGAAGTTCATTTGCCGGATTACAAGCCCACTTCAATGGCTAACCTCTCCTTATTTGGAACACTTCAGGATGATAGCAATCCTGGAATCGGAAGGTATTACAGAACAAAAACCAATTTACCATGGGCAATTCGAACTTACGAAAGTTTTCAATATCCAATTGAAAAAGCTGATGTAACTTCAGCTTATTTAAAATTAATTGATTGGGTTATAAGTAATGGTACACTATTTAACGATTGGGATACCAATCCAAACTATCGTGACAATACTTACATTTATTCACACCCCTAATTATAAATAAAAATCCTATTGCTCTACAAATAAGATGTTTTCCAGATCAATGATCTCTGAAAAAAGACAGTTTCAAGGACATTGCTCATCAACTTTAGCTATTGCTTCTTCATAACCAAGACTTGCTGACATTTTCAAATCTGCACAACTTCCTTTTTTATCATTTTGAATACTCTTAATGGCGCCTCGCATATAAAAAGCTTCACCGTCTTTTTTGATTTTTATTGATTCATTCAAATCATCCAAGGCTAAATCATATCTTTTCTGATACATATATATTTTAGCTCTTCCCTTTAATGCTTCAGTATTCTTAGGATTGATAATTAAGGCCCTACGGAAGTCGGCCATCGCCTGAGGGGCTTTGTTCATTTTTACATACAATTCACCACGATGAACCCAGACTTCTTCATTGTCCCTATCTAATATAGTTAGTTTAGAATAATCTTTGATGGCGAGCTCGAAATTCCCTAAAGCCGCATTAGAAAACGCTTTTTTTTCATAAACTTCAGTTGATGAAAATTTCAATACATTTGTCAATTGAGAATAATCAGCCAGTGCTTCAGTATATTTTTTTATTTGATAAAAAGCATTCCCTCGTTCTATTAAAATTTCTTTTAGATTATAATTCAAGGCAATCAATTTAGTCAGATCGCTGATGGCCAAAGTAGGATTTCCTTTTTCCCAGTTGAGCTTGGCTCTTTCGTGAAAAGCTTCTGCAAAATCGTTTTTCAATGTAATGGATTTGGTAAAATCATTATTGGCTTCTGTATATTTTTTTAATTTTCCATACACCTTCCCCCTGCCATAATACAAATTAGCATTGGATTTATCATACTCTACAGATTTAGTATAATCAATAATCGATTTTTCGTATTCATTGCTTTCTTCATACATCATGGCTCGCTTTTCATAAACTGCTGCAAAATTAGGTTTGATAGTGATACATTTATTAAAATCGCTCAAACTAGCTTTGTAATCTTTAAGGCTTAAATAGTATATACCTCTGTAATAATAAACTAAATAATAGTCTTTGTTTTTTGAAATGGATAAAATATAATCTTTCAAGGCTTCTGCGTTTTTGCCCAGGGCAAAATAACAATGACCCCTGTCAGCGAAGGCTTCGTAATAAAATGGACTTTTGATAATGATTTTGTTATATATTTCAATGGCTTCGGTGTATTTACTTTTATGCATCAGATCTACCGCATCGTTATACATAATAGCCGAAGATTGCGCAAAACCGTGATGAAATACAATTAAAAAACCAATTATTGAAAGAAAACTTTTAAGTTTTTGCATTGATAGTGTATATTTGTAAAAATTTTAAAATGATGCAAGACGACATTGCAAAAATAAGGAAAGATTATAAAAAATTCCAATTAATCGAAAGCAATATTGATTCCAATCCGTATAAACAGTTCGGGAAATGGCTGAACGAAGCTATAGCGGCTGAAGTAGATGAACCCACAGCCATGACTTTGGCAACTATTTCTACCAAAGGATTTCCATCGGCACGTATTGTATTGTTAAAAGCATACGACGATAAAGGGTTTACTTTTTTCTCCAATTACGAAAGTCGTAAAGGAAATCATATTAAAAAAAATCCGAATGTAGCCCTGGTTTTCTTTTGGAAGGAATTGGAACGACAGGTTCGCATTGAAGGTGAAGTGCAAAAGGTATCCGCCAAAGAATCAGATACCTATTTTGCCAGCCGGCCTTTCGAAAGTCAGGTAAGTGCCAGCATTTCGGAACAGAGTGCCACTATTCCCGACAGGAATTATATTGAAATGCTTCATCAATTATTTGTAAAAAAACAAGGTGATAAACCCATTCCTCGACCTGATAACTGGGGTGGATATCGTGTAATACCAAGAAGGATAGAGTTTTGGCAAGGTAGGGAGAACCGCCTCCACGATCGTATCAAATACTGCAGTAAAGATGCAAAAAACTGGAAAATAAAAAGGATAGCACCTTGATAAGTTTGTTTAAGAAACTGTAATCGCTTCAATTGAAGTGAAACGATGAACAATTTATTAAGTTTAAAGCTAACTGATTTTTTCCCAACTTCCTCTTATTTTCTTCATTTTCAGGAGTTCATCTTTTAGTTTTCGATTTTTAACGGATTCAAGCAAAGGATCCTCTTTTAAAATATCTATGGCCTGATTTCGGGCAATTTTAATAAGATTTTCATCTTTCACAATATCAGCCAGATGAAGATCGAGCATGCCACTTTGCTGGGTACCCTGCATATCTCCAGGACCACGGAGTTTTAAATCGGCTTCCGCTATTTCGAAACCATCTGTCGTTCGAACCATGGTTTCTATCCGTTTTTTCCCATCTGAGGTCAGCTTATTTCCTGTCATCAAAAGACAATAAGATTGCTCTGCACCACGTCCAACCCTGCCTCTGAGCTGGTGGAGTTGAGATAATCCAAAGCGTTCTGCATTTTCGATTACCATTACCGAAGCATTGGGAACATCCACACCTACTTCAATAACAGTAGTAGAAACCATAATCTGTGTTTCGCCTTTTACAAAACGTTGCATTTCAAAATCTTTAACAGCAGACTTCATTTGTCCGTGCACAATACTTACGGCATATTCTGGGAGTGGAAATTCGCGGGTTATACTATTGTAGCCATCCATCAGATCTTTTAAATCAAGGGTTTCCGATTCGTTTATAAGTGGGTATACTACATATACTTGTCTTCCTGCAGTGACTTGTTGCTTAATAAAACCAAATACTTTGAGTCTGGCCGAATCAAAATAATGAAAGGTTTTTACGGATTTTCTGCCAGGAGGCATCTCATCTATGGCAGAATAATCTAAATCTCCGTAAAGTGTCATTGCAAGCGTTCGGGGAATAGGAGTGGCTGTCATTACAAGAATATGAGGTTGTCTTTCATTCTTTTCCCATAGTTTTGAACGTTGCTCAACTCCAAAACGGTGCTGCTCGTCGATAATTACCAGGCCCAGATTGGCAAACTGTACCGTATCTTCAATCAAAGCATGAGTGCCTATTAAAATATGTATTTCGGACGATTGCAAGCCCTCATCAATGAGTTTGCGTTTTGCTTTTTTACTTGAACCGGTAAGCAATTCAACCTTAATACCCATACCATTCAGCATTCTATTGATGGTTTCAAAATGTTGGTTGGCCAGTATTTCGGTAGGAACCATCAAACAGGACTGAAAATTGTTATCAGCTGCAATCAGCATACACATCAGGGCTACCAATGTTTTCCCGCTTCCCACATCTCCCTGCAGCAAACGGTTCATCTGTTTGCCGGAACCTAAATCGTTGCGGATTTCCTTGATTACCCGCTTTTGTGCATTGGTAAGCTCAAAAGGAAGGTTTTGTGTGTAAAAAGTATTGAAATAATGACCCACTGTTCCAAAGCGATGACCTTGTACTTTCGTCAAACGAATTTGTCGCATCATCAGCAAGCTTAACTGGAGATAAAATAGTTCTTCAAATTTAATACGTAATTGCGCTTTTTGTAGTATTTCAGTATTTGAAGGAAAATGAATGTTAATCAGGGCTTCTTCTCTGGAAATGAAGTGGTATTGACTGATAATTTCAGTTGTCAAAGTTTCGGGTATACTACTTTTGGCAATACCTACCAAGGTCTTGGTAATTTTACTGATACCTCTTGAAGTAAAACCCAGTGCCTTTAATTTTTCCGAAGAACTGTAATATGGATACAAGCCTTCGGTGACTTCGCTTTGACTTTCGGCAATAGACTCTATATCAGGGTGGAGAATATTGTAGGTTCTGTTAAAGAGGGAAGGTTTGCCGAAAACAACATACTCCTCACCTAATCTGAGTTTTTCTTTGATCCATTTCACACCCTGAAACCATACCAATTCTATACTGCCTGTGTCGTCTTGAAATTTAGCTATAAACCTACTACTCCTCATTTTTCCTACAGTTTCGGTAGATACTATCTTACCTTTCATCTGCACATACACAAGGTCGTTCGTAATTTCGCTGGCTTTATAAAACTTGGTTCTGTCGATATAACGAAAAGGGTAATATTGCAATAAATCACCAAAACAACCTATATTCAATTCTTTACGAAGCAATTCTGCCCTTTTAGGGCCGACTCCTTTAAGATATTCAATCGCTGTTTCGGCAAAACTGTAAGCCATTTTTTTTATTGCAAACCTACAAATTTATTAGGAAATAATAAATGGATTATATTAAAGTCTTTAATAAATGACAAAAAAATCCATAATTTTAGTCGATGGAACAAAAACGGATGAAAATCTTAATTATTGAAACACAGCTATTTTTATAAAATTATTTATTTCTTAAAAAACTAAAAAATCATGTAATCTCTGATTCTCTCATTCCCTAAATTCATAAATAATCCCTACCTTTGCAGCCGTTTTTGAAAAACTATTTGAATGCCTGATAACGAAGCTAAAAACCTTGAAATTTACGGTGCAAGGTCGCATAATTTAAAGAATATTGATGTTCGTATTCCGCGAGACAAATTGGTAGTTATAACCGGTTTGAGTGGAAGCGGAAAGTCATCATTGGCATTTGATACCATTTATGCTGAAGGCCAAAGGCGTTATATGGAAACGTTTTCAGCGTATGCCCGTCAATTTATAGGTAATCTGGAACGTCCTGATGTAGATGAAATTACAGGTTTAAGCCCCGTTATCTCTATCGAACAAAAAACCACTGGAAAAAATCCTCGTTCTACTGTGGGAACTATTACCGAAATTTATGATTTCCTGCGTTTACTTTATGCAAGAGTGGCAGATGCTTACTCATACCTCAGTGGTGAAAAAATGGTTCGTTATTCAGAAGTTCAAATCATAGCTGCTATCGAAGAAAGGTATTCCGGGAAAGGCATCATTATATTGGCTCCATTGGTTAAAGGGCGTAAAGGACATTACCGGGATTTGTTTGAGCAAGTGCGCAAACAAGGTTTTCTGAAAGTCCGCATTGATGGAGAAATTAAAGAAATCAACTTTGGAATGCAGGTTGATCGCTACAAAATCCATGATATTGAAGTGGTTATCGATAAAATTAAAGTAAATGAAGATGCTAGCCAAAGAATTACCCAGGCTGTTCAGATTGCTTTGCGTCATGGCAAAGGTATGCTGATGGTTATGGAGCACGAAAGCAGTGAAGTGCGACATTACAGTCGTTTGCTCATGTGTCCAGTTACCGGAATTGCTTATAGTGAACCTGAGCCCAATTCTTTTTCCTTCAATTCACCATATGGAGCTTGTCCACATTGTAATGGTTTAGGTGAAATAGCTGAAATGGACTTTAATAAAATAATTCCAGATAAAACTAAATCGATCCATCAGGGTGGAATCATACCTATTGGAGCACATAAGACAAGCTGGATATTCAAACAACTGGAAGCCATAGCCGAAAAGCATAAATTTAGTCTTGATACTCCTATTGAAGATGTTCCCGAAGAAGCCATGAACAGCATATTATATGGCTCCGATGAAGTATTGAAAGTTAAAAATGATTATTTAGGTGTAACTACTTCATATGCCATTACTTTCGAAGGGGTGATTAATTTTATTTCCAACCAGAATAACGACTCAGCACCTCAGGGGATTAAGAAATGGGCAAGCAATTTCATGAACAAAATACCTTGCCCTGATTGCAATGGAAGCCGGTTGAAGAAAGAATCACTTCATTTCAGAATAGGCGAAAAAAATATTTCTGAACTTTCCAATATAGACATGATAGTGCTCAATGAATGGTTTGAACATATCAATGAAGTCCTTGACGAAAGGAAACAAAAAATTGCGTACGAGATTGTTCGCGAAATTCAGACTCGTATCAGTTTTTTGCTAGATGTTGGGATTGATTATCTTACGTTGAATCGTCCATCTAAGAGTTTATCAGGAGGTGAATCGCAACGTATTCGATTGGCAACACAAATCGGATCGAAACTTGTGGGCGTTCTTTATATTTTAGATGAGCCCAGCATTGGTTTGCATCAAAGAGACAACCTTAGGCTGATTAAAGCGCTGAAAGATTTGCGAGATATTGGCAACTCGGTAATTGTAGTAGAACATGATAAAGAAATGATATTGGCTGCCGACCATGTAATAGATATTGGCCCCGGAGCAGGTATACACGGTGGAAAGATTGTGGCTGAAGGTCATCCAAAAGATATGATGCATGGCAATACCATTACTTGCGATTATCTTACTGGAATTAGAAAAATTGATATCCCATTAAAGCGCCGTCAACCCAATGGTAATTTTCTTATTTTAAAAGGTGCGAATGGTAATAATTTAAAAAATGTTACGCTCAAATTGCCTTTAGGTATCTTCGTTTGTGTAACAGGAGTTTCAGGAAGCGGAAAATCCAGCCTGATCAACGAAACTCTGCATCCTATTCTAAGCAAATATTTCTATCGTTCCGATAAAAATCCATTACCTTATAAAGCCGTAGAAGGATTAAAACATATTGACAAAGTAATTGAAATAGATCAATCGCCCATTGGCAGAACACCTCGTTCTAACCCTGCAACTTATGTTGGCGTTTTTGATGAGATTCGTAAGTTGTATGCCAACTTACCCGATTCCAAGATCAGGGGATATTTGCCAGGCCGTTTTTCATTCAATGTAAAAGGAGGTAGGTGTGAAACCTGTGGTGGTGCCGGTTTACGTACGATTGAAATGAATTTTCTGCCGGATGTTTATGTCCCTTGCGAAACCTGTGGAGGTAAACGATACAACCGTGAGACCCTAGAAATCCGTTTCAAAGGAAAATCTATTAATGATGTTTTGAACATGGATATTGACCAGGCTGTTGAGTTTTTTGAAAACATTCCTTCTATCCTTATTAAAATTCAGACATTGAAAGATGTCGGATTGGGATATATTACTTTAGGCCAACAATCTACTACCCTTTCGGGAGGAGAAGCCCAACGTATTAAACTGGCCACTGAACTTTCAAAAAAAGATACAGGCCAGACACTTTACATTCTTGATGAACCAACTACCGGTCTGCATTTTGAGGACATTAGGGTTTTGTTGGAAGTTCTCAATAAACTCGTCGAAAAAGGCAATACAGTCCTTGTAATTGAACACAATCTGGATGTAATCAAAGTAGCCGACTATATCATTGACATCGGCCCCGAAGGCGGACAAAAAGGTGGAAATATAATTGCCGAAGGTACACCCGAAGAAATAGTTAAACAGAAGAAAGGCTATACCGCTCCTTATTTGAAAGAGGTTTTGGAAATCCTTTAATTAATTAAACTGAAAATTTTTAATTTCATTTTGTTTAAAAAGTTCATAAAATAAATGCTTTTTCCTCATGAATTTCTTACTTTCGTAAAAGATTCATCACTTTGATTTTTATTATTATAATTTCTTTGTTATGAGGGTATTGAAATTAATATGTCTGTTTGTTTTCTTGGTTTTTCCAGCGAAAGCTTTCCTTCAGGAAAATGTTTTTTTTAAGGATTTTGACGATGATATCCGAGGGAAATATGGTTTGCGTATTATGTTCTACAATCTGGAAAACTTTTTCGATACACACAATGATAGCATAACACTGGATGATGATTATACTACTTTTGGTCTGAAACACTGGGGCGGTGAGAAATACAATGCCAAGCTGAACAATATATACAAAGTAATTGCTAGTGTGGGTGGTTGGGAACCACCTGAAATTATCGGTGTTTGTGAAATAGAAAACAAATGGGTAGTAAGCGAAATTGCCATCGGAACTCCTTTACGAAAATTTAATTATAAATATATTCATTACGATTCGCCCGATCCCAGAGGGATTGATGTGGCATTGCTTTATCGTCCGGATAAATTTACACCAATATTTCATCAACCGTTGCGAATTATCTTCCCTTTTGATACAACTGCAAGAACCAGAGATATTTTGTATGTAAAAGGATTGACAACTACTAAAGATACTTTGCATATCTTTGTCAATCATTTCCCTTCCAAGTTTGGGGGTGCAATGATAACTATTCCAAAGAGAAATTATGTTGCCGGCTTTTTAAGAAACAAAATTGACAGTTTGCTGTTAATCAACCCTAATGCGGACATCATTGTCATGGGCGATTTTAACGATGAACCTACGGATGAATGCATGACGAAATATTTGAAAGCAAAATGTGATAGCAGTGATATTCATTTCGGTGATTTGTTCAATCTGATGTGTAAATTGAAAGCAACGGAAAAAATAGGGAGTAATAAATTTCGCGAACAATGGAGTTTAATAGACCAAATTATCGTATCAAACACATTGGCTAAAAATATAAAAAAATGGCATGTAAAAAATTTACGCGCTTTTATTTTCAAAGCCGAGTATTTATTACAATCTGACGAAACCTATTTGGGCGTAAAACCTTTCAGGACATACAATGGCTATAGATATACAGGAGGTTACAGCGATCATTTGCCTGTATATATGGATTTGATTTACGAATAAAAGATAATTGTGAATTAAAAGATACCTTGCTATTTCACAGATTAAATCAGTATAAAAAAGAATATTTAGAAATTTACAAAACAATAATCTAATAACCAATAACTAATTACTAAAAATGAAACAGAAACAACTACTTATCATAGCAGCAATTGCACTTACAATGGGTATCATTTCAATTGTCTATTTTACAAACAGAACTAAAGTAAACCCTCAGGAAACTTTAACCCACAAATCCGAAGAACCTGCATTTACCAAGCAGGCTGAGCTTTCTTTTTTTAGAGGAGCTGACAATACTGTAATAAATACGATTTCTATCGAATTTGCCAAAGATGAATATTCACGTGAAAAAGGCCTGATGTATCGTCGGTCAATGGATGAAATGCAGGGAATGTTATTTATCTTTGAAGATGAAGCGCCTCGTTCCTTTTGGATGAAAAATACTTATATTTCTTTGGATATAATCTATATAGGTGAGAATAAAAAAATTGTTTCGATTCAAAAATCGGCGATTCCATTATCGGAAGAATCTTTACCTTCTTTTAAAGATGCAATGTATGTATTAGAAGTTAACGCAGGCTTTACTGATAAATACAACATCAAAGAAGGAGATGGGATTCGTTTTACCGAATAGTAAAAATGTCAGACTTTCTTAGCTTTGTAACCAAGTTTCAATAATAATTCGAGCACTTTATCTTTAAAATCGCCTTGAATTAAAATTTCACCATCTTTTGCAGTACCGCCAACACCACATTTGGTTTTAAGCAGTTTCCCTAAATCGCTCAAATCATCCTCCTTACCAATAAAACCGGTAATTAAAGTGACTTTTTTTCCGCCTCTTTGCTTTTTGTCCAATAAAACCCTAAGGTCTTGTTGTTTAGGAACTAAAGTGTCTTGGATTTCTTCTTTATCAAACTGATATTGAAAATCTGGATTGGTTGAATAAACAATCCCGATAGGATTATTTTTTTTTGACATTTTAAGGAATTATTACGTTAAGTGCTAAATGATTAACTTGTATATGAAGATTCTTAGTAAGTTTAACAGCTTCACCATCAATATTTACAACTCTGTTACGTTTACGTTCTATAAATACTTCTTTGGTTTTAATGATTTCGAGATAATTGGTTTTATACAGTTGTTTTAAAAAAAGTAACTGTATAAAAAAGAGCATTTTATAAACCGGAATTTTCTTAACAACACATACATCTATCATTCCGTCATCTATTTTTGCATGAGGTGCAATGGAGGTATTGTATCCAAACTGATCGGAATTGGCAAAAACAATCATCAGTGCTCTCCTCTTGATAACTTCACCATTAAGTGTAAGTTGGTAGTTTTTGGGACTATACATTCTGTACTCTTTACTTGCTATTGTAAAATAAGACCAAAAACCTCTTTTGTTATATTTTGCAAATCTTTTGGCAACCAATGCATCAAACCCAATCCCTGCAATACTTAAAAAAAGCCTTTCGTTTACATTTACAGTATCAACCGAAGTATAATTATTTCTATTAATTACTTCTATGGCATCTTTAATTTTAAATGGAATTTTCAGGAATCTTGCCAGTCCATTTCCAGACCCCAATGGAATAATGCCAAGTTTTACTTTGCTTCCTTTTAATCCATTCACAACTTCATTTACTGAGCCATCTCCGCCTACAGCAACAATTATATCAGCCCCATCAATAATAGCCTGTTCTGTTAAATTAATAGCGTGTTGAGCATATTCTGTATGAATGATCTGATAATCATATTTCTCTTTGTCAATAAACAAAGCAATTTGATTATCGACATTTTTTCGCTTTACAACTCCTGAAATAGGATTGATAATAAAAATGATTTTTTGTTTTTCCAATTTTTTTGATTTATTCAACCTGCAATTTGTTGTTTATCACTCTATTATTGTATTGTTGAATAACAGCTTTTAAAAAGTTTTCCATTTCAATCCTTTTTGAAACTTCTTTAGTTATGAGGTTGTTCTTAAGTAATGAATCGTTTTTAATCTGATACAATGATACAGCGCTTTCTCCATCAAATTTCAATACGTAATCATCTTTAATCAATTGATATTCACCATTTATAAAAGAAATATTAAAATGTGGTTTTTTATTATTAAAAACACTATTTCCAAAAGAGAAATAAGGTTTGTCAAAATTCAGAAAATCAAGAATTGATGGCATGATATCAATTTGTTGACCGATTTGATTGTGGTCGAGCTTTAAATTGGTATTTGGCATGTAAAATATAATAGGAACAGCATACATTCCTATGTTATTCTGGTAATAATCCAGGAATGCTTCTGAGGTATGATCGGCTGTTATTACAAACAAAGTACTGTCAAACCAAGCCATTTTGCTGGCAGTTTCAAAGAATCTTTTCAAAGAATAATCAGCATACATAATGCTTTCCTGTATTTCGAGATGTCCTTTTTTAAACTTCCCTTTATATTTCTCAGGTACAGTATAAGGATGATGCGAAGATAGTGTAAAAACTGATGACAAAAAAGGTTGTTGTGTTGTATTTAATTGTTTGGCATAGTTTTGTAAAAAAGCTTCATCCACTATACCCCATTTCCCATCATAATCTTTTTCGTTATTATATTGAGTTCGTCCATAATAGGTTTCAAAACCTGCTAATTTAGTAAAGGAATCAAACCCCATGCTCCCATTAGTACCTCCATGAAAGAATGAAGTATTATATCCTTTGGCTCTCAAAAGACTTGCAACGCTACTAATTTTATTTGCTGCATACATCGAAGTAATGTAAGCCTCATTCATCAATGTAGGTATACTTGACAAAATTGAAGGAATACCTTCGATAGAGCGTTTTCCGTTGGCAAACCCTTTAATATAGGCGCTTTTTTTAATGAGTTCATCTATAAAAGGAGTAAATCCAGAATATCCTCCGATATTATTCAATGCACCAATGTGCTCCTGCGAAAAGCTCTCTAATATTATAATTACTACATTTAATTTCCTAAAATGCTTAGAGGTATCTGTTGTGTCGGGCAATTGAAGAGGAGTGTATATTTCAGCTAATTCATCTGCATTCTTAAAATATGATTTTTTACTTAAAACCGGAAGACCAAAGGTTTTGAAAATAGTAAATGGAGTATTTAATACCAAGGGGACATTCTTAGTTTCAGTATATTTACTTGCTGTTATAATATCAATCGGTTTTAATTGCAAGCCACCTCTAATGCCAATGATTAGAATTCCTATAGTTAAAATAAATGCCAAACTTTGAAAAGTATAATACTTAATTTTTGTAGTGATGATATCTTTTACTTTAAAAATACTAGATAATTTGAACAATACAAAAATAAAAATGATTAAAAAAACGACTATATACCAAAAGTCAGTTATAAATTGAGGGATTAGTTTGCTAAAATCACCACCAACTGCCATATAATTAAAAATATCACTGGTTGTCCGTTTAAAGGTAAACCTAAAATAAATAACATCTATAAAGTTCAATATCAATGCAATACTATTTGTAGAATAGAATAATATTTTCATTATTTTTTGATACAACAAACTGAATCTTAGCTTTAAGGGAATTAGCTGAAATAAAATATAAATGAAATTCAACATAAATATTGAAGCAATGTCGAAACGTATTCCTCCAAGTAATATTTTAATAAAATCAAAGACCCCAATTCCCCTGAAAAACTGCAAATTAGCAGCATAAAAAATAATCCTGGAAATTGTAAAAAGGAAAATAAGGATGAGGACATTAAATATAACTACCAAATAGCTATTATACGTCCTTGTTTTGAATAAATTTTGTAAAGATTTTCTCATATGGCTGCAAAATTACAAAATTGAGTTCAATAATTTATTATTTTTATAATTAGTTGTTTCTATTGTTATATACGAAATAGCATTAAGTTGAAATAGTTTACTAACATTCATATGTTTAAAAAAAGTAAAAAAAATATTTTTTTTATAAATATTTTGTATACTTTTGCATCAAATTTTAATAATAGTAAAAACAAATGAAAAAATTATTATCTGTAATCGCAGTTGCTGGAATGTTTGCATTCGTAGCTTGCGGACCAAGCGCAGAACAAAAAGCTGCCGCTGCTGAAAAAATCGTTGCTGATTCAATAGCTGTTGCTGATTCAATAGCAAAAGTTGGACAAGCTGCTGCTGAACAACTTGTTAAGGATTCAATTGCTAATGCTGATGCAAAAAGAATTCAAGATTCAATTGCTGCTGCTGAAGCTAAACCAGCTAAAAAAGGTAAAAAATAATTTATCTTTTTACGTAATTAAAAAAGGGAAAATAGAAATATTTTCCCTTTTTTGTGTTTTATATTGTTTTTATATGTAGCTTTGCACGTTAATTAATTAATCAATAACTTAATATCAATCACAACATGAAAAAAATTTTTGGATTATTCTTAGTTGCAGGAATCTTAGTGATTTCAGCATGCGGTTCAGGTGCAAAACAAGAAGTACCTGCTGATTCTACAGCAGTTTCTACTCCAGCAGTTGATACAACAGCAGTAGTAGCTGATACAACAACAGCTGCACCTGTAAAATAATTCTGTAAAATACAGATAAAAAGAGAGGTATTTATTTGCCTCTCTTTTTTTTTGATTTTTTTTTGGATTTCATACTTCACATTCAATAAAAGCTTTAATTTTGACACAAAATTAAAGCATATAGGAATATGGAATTTAACAATCAAAAAACAGCAGTTGCCGGTAATAAAGGGAAAGGAATACGTTCCGATTGCTTTGTCTCTATGGAGATTACAAATGAAGGAGGTTTGCAAATTGAAATTCAAAGTAAAGTAGCTGTTTTTTTTGGAGAAGCAATTCATAGAACAGCCCTCACTGTTCTTGAATATTTTGGTATCGAAAATGCAAAGCTTTTTATTGAAGATACAGGCGCCATAGATTGTGTACTGGCTGCAAGAATAGAAGCAGTTATCAAAATGCTTGTAAATACTTCAAAGGTTTTTTTACCCGAAATGTATATTGCCAACAATTATTCCACAACAAAAGAAAGAAATAGGTTTTCAAGACTTTACTTACCAGGAAATTCACCCAGTCTGATGCTAAATGCAGGCATTCATAAACCCAATGCTATCATTCTTGATCTTGAAGATGCTGTGGCTGTTGACAAGAAATTTGAAGCCAGATTTTTAGTAAGAAATGCACTCAGAGCTATTGATTTTTATGGAGCAGAACGCATGGTTCGTATTAATCAGATTCCGAATGGATTAGAAGATCTTGATTTTATAGTACCTCATAATGTTAACCTGATTTTAGTTCCTAAATGTGAAGATGCTGAACAAATTCATGTTTTGAATCTTCGTATAAATGAATTAAAGAAACAAAATAATATTACCAATGAAATTTGGTTAATGCCTATTATCGAAAGTGCGAAAGGTGTGATGAATGCTTATCAGATTGCGCTATCAGCACCAAATATTGTTTCAATGGCAATAGGTTTGGAAGATTATACTGCTGATTTAGGTTGCCGTAGAACCAACGAAGCTTCAGAATCATTTTTTGCACGTTCTGTTCTTGTAAATGCCTGTCGTGCTTCAGGAATTCAACCTATAGATTCTGTATTTTCCGATATTGCCGATATGGAAGCATTAAAAGAAAATGTATTGAAATCAAAAGCATTGGGATTTGATGGAATGGGATGTATACACCCAAGACAAATTAAAGTTATACACGAATATTTTGCTCCTGACAGCATTGAAATTGAAAAAGCCAAAAAGATTGTACTGGCATTTGATGAAGCCACAACAAAAGGATTGGGTGTTGTTTCACTTGGAACAAAAATGATTGATCCACCTGTTGTAAAAAGAGCTGTAAAAACGATAGACTTAGCTATAAATATGGGCAAATTATCTAAAGACTGGAGGAACGAAGCATGAAGAAATATGATAAACTTGTAAGCAATGCAGCTGGAAGAATCGTTCCTACTGAAATAAACGGTGTAAATCAATATCCTTATATGGGTATAGGGAAGCACAAACCATCTGGAAGAAAATATGCGCCACAAATTGTTTCCTGTTCCGATTACCCAGCTGATGGTAATAAAACAATTCCAACCCTTAAAGATGCATTAATAAAATCTGGTTTGCGAGATGGAATGGTGATTTCTACGCATCATCATTTTCGCAACGGTGATTTGGTGGCAATTCAGATTTTTGATATTGCAAAGGAAATGGGGATAAAAGATCTGGTTTGGTTTCCTTCTGCTTCTTTTGAATGTCAGTCAGTGCTGGTAAAATATTTAGAAGACGGAACCATTCATCATATCGAAGGAAGTATGAACGGATCATTAGGTAGTTTTACTTCAGAAGGGAAAATGAAAGGACTAGGTGTTTTACGTTCTCATGGCGGCCGCTATCAGGCAGTGCAGGACGGAGAAGTTATTATAGATATTGCTGTAATTGCAGCACCTACAGCAGATGCATTTGGTAATGCTACAGGTGATCGTGGCAGTGCTGCATGTGGATTGTTAGGTTTTGCATTAGCTGATTCACAATATGCAAATAAAGTTGTGGTTGTAACCGATAATCTGGTTCCTTTTCCCTGTATTCCTTGGCAAATACAAGGGAATAATGTGGATTATGTCGTAGTTGTCGATAAAGTTGGAATTCCCGAAAAAATTGTGTCAGGTACGACTGAGATTACAAAAAGCCCTGATCGTTTGTTATTAGCTGAAATGACAGCCCAGTTTTGCGATGAAGCAGGAATTATCAGAGATGGATTTTCTTTTCAGGCAGGGGCAGGTGGTACTGCACTTTCAATAGGTATTTATTTTGCTGAAATACTACGGGCAAGAGGAATGAAATCAAGATGGGCAAGAGGCGGAAGCAATAAATATTTAGTGAAAATGCTGGAAGATGGTTTACTTGATTACATTTTAGATGGACAAACTTTTGATCTGGAAGGAGTTCGGTCGATGCGTGAAAATGAAGGGCATGTAAATACCAGCCCTTTTACAAGTTATAATTATCATGGGAAAGGAAATTTTTCATCCATGGTAGATGTTGTCATTTTAGGTGCTACTGAAATTGACGTTAACTTTAACGGAAATGTAGTAACCCATTCCGATGGTTATTTATTGCATGGTATTGGTGGCTGGCAAAACTGTCTTCATGCTAAATGCACCATTATACCTATTCCTTTATTCCGCGACAGAATCCCGGTGATTGTTGATGAAGTTACTACACTTTGTGGCCCCGGTGACTTGATAGATGTTATTGTTACCGAACGAGGTATCGCCATTAATCCTAAAAGAACGGATCTGATTGAGAAAATGAAAAATTCAAGTTTACCCATCAGAACCATTGAAGAATTGAAAGCCGAAGGTGAACGTATTTGTGGCAAAGCAGCCAAACCTAAATTAAGTGACGAAATAGTTGCAGTCGTGAAATGGGTGGATGGAACTATTTTGGATGCCATCAGAAAAGTTGAAAAGTAAAATTTGATATGACATAATAAAGAGGCTGTTTCCCAAGGTATTAAGAAACAGCCTCTTTATATTTATGTCATCACTACTAAATCAGCAGCTTTGTATATATTTATACTTTTATCACTTTCCTGAACATCTCTTTTTCAAAATATATTACAACTGCTATATATAACATTATAAACAGTGTATTTACACTTAATTTATATGCAAGCGTTTCAATATTCATCCAAAGGCTGATAAAGTAGAGCATAAGTGCTAAGCCTGTGTAAAGACCGATTTTTCTTAAATCGTATTGAATATAATAATGCTTTTGTCCTAACAAATAAGAAACTGCCATGATCAAGAAATAACAAATCAGAGTTGCCCATGCTGCTCCCATATAGCCCATAATGGGTACCAGCCAGAAATTGAGCGCCAAAGTAACCACAGCCCCGAATACAGAAATATAAGCTCCATACATGGTTTTGTCGGTAATTTTATACCAGATTGATAAATTGTAAAATACGCCCAAACAAAGGTTAGCCATCAGCAAAATCGGAATGACAGCTGCACCTACTCTAAAATCTTTGCCTATAATCTTAATAATTACATCAATATACATCATGACACCTAAAAAAATAAAAGAACAAACAATGATGAAATACTTCATCACATCGGCATAGATCTGACGGGCATCTTCGCGCAGGGCTTGAGAAAAAAAGAAAGGTTCGGCTGCAAACTTAAAAGTTTGAATAAACAGGGTCATCAAAATAGCAACTTTGTAACATGCGCCGTAAATCCCAAGCTGTTCCATCGGATGATCAGCTGCCGGTACCAAATGCTTTAGAAGTATACGGTCGAAAGTCTCATTCACAATACCGGCCATTCCCCAGACCATTATTGGTAAGGCGTATTTTAGCATTTGTTTCCATAATTTTTTGTCAAAATACAATTTTATGTCAATTATTTCGGGAAGCATCAACAATAAAGTAATACCACATGCAATAAGATTGGAAATAAAGATGTATCCCACACCCACAGAAGGCTTGTAAAATAAATGGAGTAAAAATCTGAGCATTCCATCTCCGGTATTTTTTTCCAGCCAGGGACATAAAACAATAAAAAACAGATTAAACCCTATTTGCAATGCAATGTTCACCGATTTAAGAAGTGCAAATCTGCGTGCTTTATTCTGCTCTCTTAAGCGTGCAAAAGGAACTGCACTCAATGCATCCAGACCCAATATCCAGGCAAACCAGACAATGTATTCAGTGTGATTGGCATAACCTAAAATTGAGGAAATCGTAGGAGAAAAAATCCAGGTAAGTGCTATAAAGGCCAATGAACTGACGAGCAATGAAATTACAGAAGTATTGTAAATGCTACCCTTTTCATTTTCCTTTTTTGAAAAACGGAAAAAAGTTGTTTCCATCCCATAAGTGAGGATGACCATTAAAAAAGCAACATAAGCATACAATTCAGTAACCACACCGTATTCACCGGTAGTGAATACCCTTGTGTAAAGAGGGAAAAGGAAATAATTCAACAATCGCCCAACGATGGTGGGTAATCCGTAAATAGCCGTTTGTCCTGCAAGTTTCTTTAATGGATTCAATATGACATTTGATTTTATATTGCAAACCTACATAAATTTTTTATTTATTTCAAAAAAGAAACCAATAATGGGAAAAAAGAGGCTGCCCTTTTGAGACAGCCTCTTTTTAAAATTATTCACTTATTTTGGGAAAGTTAATCTGATCTTTAATAACAAAAGCATCGGGAAAATCCATTTTAATCTGCTGAACAAATCCCCTGGCTTCCATTCTGGTTCTGAAGTCTCCAATTTTAACTTTAAAATTAGGCTCTTCATAAACCACATAAGCTTCTATATCAGGATATTTCTCTGTAAAAGCAGCCTTGCATTGCATTGCCCCGGTTTTTGAATTATTGCCCGATTGAAAGAATACATTAATTCTAAAGCCTGGAATAGTATTGATTACTTCATTAATTTTCAAATGCTTACTAAGCAATTCGTTAATTTTTTCATCCTGAACAACATCCAGTTTGCCTGTATTTTGTGCAAAGGTTTTGACTGAAATAGCAAATATTATTGCTAAAAGTATAAAATAAGTTTTCTTCATGCAACAATATTATCTTGCAGAATTATTTATTTCAATGGGTTGAATACTCAAAACAGGAATAGGGCTGTTGTTTACCATTTGCTGAGCATAAGGACCTAACCAGAAATTAGCAGCAGTTTTTTCCTGTTCTGTCATTATAACAACCAGGTCGGCATTAATTTGCTGTGAATATTCAATGGTAGTTGTGGTCGTATTATCGGCTTCTACAAAATTAGTAACATATTTAGCATGATTCTCGTCCATATATTTCTCAACTTGTGATACATATGTATCAACTTTACGTCTGATAGCTTTTAAAGTTGTAGTATAGAGTCCTAATATATGGATTTCTGCATCAAAATATTTTGCCATTTTACATGCAAATGGTACCTTTTGACGGGTATCAGATGAACTATCAATCGGAAGTATGATTTTCTCCAGTTTCTTTTTAAAATTGAAACCGTATCTGATTGTAATTACAGGACATGGGGCATAAGTAACAATCCTAAATGCATTGCTTCCCATCCACATCTTTTCAAAACCGGAGGCACCATGAGTCCCTGCAATAATTAGATCAGCATCATTGTATTTAGCCTGATTAGCAATTTCGCTGTAAACTCTTCCTTTGCGGAGTTTATAGCTTAGTGTACTATTCACTAATTTCGGTTGATATTCCATTTGAATCTTTTCGATATGCAACTTTGCATCATTCCTTGCTTCACTGCCTATTGCTAAAAATTCCGAATCTGTGTCAGTTTCACTATCAACCCAAACCATCATAATATTGGCATTGGTCTTGTTAGCAATATCAATAGCAAGTTCTAAGGCATATAAAGACCCTTTTGAAAAATCAATAGCTACAATTATTTCTTTCATAAATTCCGTTATTTATAGATTATTTATTTAATTTAGCTAAATTATATATTTTTTAATCATAGTGTACGTTTTTTTTAATAAAAATGTTACGATGATACCTTTTTTTAATGAAAATTTATGAATGAAAATTTAGATGCCAGCGGAGAACAACTCAATTCAGCGGAGAAAGAATATGAAAGAGCCTTGCGGCCTTCATTTTTTGATAGTTTTGCCGGACAATTTCAGGTAGTCGAAAATTTAAAAATTTTCGTAGAAGCAGCCAAGCAAAGGGGGGAAGCACTCGATCATGTTTTATTACATGGACCTCCGGGATTGGGTAAAACTACGCTCTCCTATATTATTGCCAACGAGCTGAATGTTAACATTAAGATTACTTCAGGTCCTGTGCTTGATAAGCCGGGTGAATTAGCTGGTCTTTTGACCAATCTTGAAGAAAACGATGTGTTGTTTATCGATGAAATTCATCGTTTATCACCTGTAGTGGAAGAATATCTCTATTCAGCCATGGAAGATTATAAGATTGACATCATGATAGAATCAGGGCCCAATGCAAGAAGTGTGCAGATTGCGCTGAACCCTTTTACATTGATCGGTGCCACAACACGTTCAGGACTGTTAACAGCTCCTTTACGTTCACGTTTTGGCATCAATTCACGTTTATCGTATTATGATGCGGTAGTGCTTGAAAAAATCATTACCCGTTCTGCAGATATTTTGAAAATAGGCATCGTAAAAGAAGCAGCCGGCGAAATTGCCCGTCGTAGCCGGGGAACCCCCCGTATTGCCAATCTACTTTTGCGCCGTGTCCGCGACTTTGCACAAATCAAAGGAAACGGGAATATAGATTTACCCATTGTTCAATATGCCCTCAATGCCTTGAATGTTGATAAAAACGGGCTCGATGAAATGGACAACCGGATATTATCGACCATCATCGATAAATTCAAAGGAGGACCTGTTGGATTAACGACAATAGCAACTGCTGTTGGTGAAGATTCCGGTACCATAGAGGAAGTATATGAACCCTTCCTGATTATGGAAGGCTATATGATGCGCACTCCTCGGGGTCGGGAAGTTACCGAAATGGCCTATAAACATTTGGGAAGAATTAAACTCAACAAACAAAAGGATTTATTTGAATAAGAGGTGCTGATTAATAGAACAGAAAAGTAGCTAACATAATGTTTTTTAATGCTATACAGAAGAATATTTAAGCTTTTCAAATAATGATCATTCCTCCTTTATTCTTTAATTACAATATTATAATCCAACCAAAAGGCTTTGTTTTGCATCATTTTCTGATCGTAAATATTGTTTGAATTCTCCATTCTGGGAAGCTTTCTTACCAAACTTTCTCCATTTTCAACTTCTCCAATATTTTTATATTCTGTAAAAAATTTTCCTACGATATGAGGTTTATGCTGTTCATAGTAGAAAAATCCATCCCCAAACTCATATTTTAAGTAAGATAATATCATTTTATTTTCATTATCAGATTTGTAAATAACTAAAATATCTGAATTTAGGTGAATATAATAATCTTTACTGTTTGTTTGAACCGGAATTGGAAAATCTTCAGCTTTGTATAAGATATGAATTTTGAATAATTTATGATCCACACTACTCAAATATACTTCACCATAAACTACTTCTTCTTTTGAGTTTTTAGGGGAGATTTTTATTTCTAAAATATTTGTTTTTAAGGTACTGTCATAATAGCTCGTTTTTAAAGTATAATTATAATTTTTGGGATCTGAAAAATATTCGCTTTTATAGCGGCAAAAATTTCTTTCAAGCATCCATTTTAAATAATTCCCTTCTGGAGTAGGTACTTTCAATAAGCTATCCCTGTTCTTTTGAATTCCTAAAATATAAATATTTTCAAGAATATTGTCCAGTAAATTAGCATGTAATCTATCATAGCCCGGATCTTCAATAATAAGAGCACTATTAACTGTTCGGGTATGCCATTTTTTTATTGGATCATAATTATTAATTTGTTCGAAGTACGAACCTTTATAAAAACGTTTTCCCGTTTGAAAGTTTGTTTTAATTTTTTTAAAAGCATCTGCTAGCATTTCATAAGCTGAAATGCCTGAAGTTATTATCTCAACTGGATTTAAGTTGTAAACCACAGGATCCATGTGTATATTATTAGCATTAATTGTATCCAATTTTTTCAACAAAAATGCTTTTCGATAATAACCGATACTTGAAATCCAGATTGAATCATTTAGAGGATCATTTTTGATATAAAGGATAAACTTCCCATCAATATCGCTGATGGCACCCAAATATTTATTCACGTACACATTTGCATAAGGGATGGGCGCTAGTGTTTTTGTATCAATAAGATTTCCCTGTACAATTCTTCCTTTTGCGAATAAAGTTATAAGTAGAAAATATAAAACAAGGAGAAGATTTTTCATAGTTATCGTTGAATCATTTTAATAGCCATAAATTAGTTAGCAGATAAAATAAGATCAAATGCCTTTCAGATTATTCTTCCAATATCCTGAAGGAATCGCTGTCTTCGATTCTTTCCAACTCACTTTCTTCGGGCAAATGAAGATAAGCCTTTATGGCAGGGTCGAAATCGGCGATGGTTTCCACTTCAAAAACCTTGCTGTTTTTTTCGTCTTCCACATATTCTTCGGTTTCTGTACCTGCCAAAAACCTCCAGCCACTGTCGTTTTCAGCATCTTCCTGAATTTCTTCACGGTACATATAACCGACTTTTTTACCATCTAAGGTAATTAAATTTGAAACCAGACACAAACCCATGGAGGTTTCTTCTGCAGGATTTGTATTGTGTTTTATGTGTTGTTTTTTCATTATTTTGTTTTTTTATTTATAAATTTTGAAATGTAATTCTTTGGAATTGAAGTAGGCGGAATTTTAAATTCAAACCAATCTTGCAAGGAATATTCCAATCCGTTATCGTGCATAAAATTATACAAGGCTTTGGTCAGCCCCATGCCATATTTCTCATGATTACAGCCTGTTTTATCAATATGATTACAGCCGTTTTGAGCAAATACATTTTCAGGATAAGGAAGGCGTTCTACTCCATATTTTTCAGGATCCATGCCAACCGGACTGTGAACCGTCATGGCAAAGCGATGCCAGAAGGCTGATTGTATCAGCTTGTGATGAAACAATTGACGAACAACTTCTAATGCATCTATCGTTTCCTGAGCAGTTTCGGTCGGGAAACCATACATCAGATAAGCATGTATCATGATGCCAGCGTTTTGAAAAGCAGCTGTTACTGTTGCTACTTGCTCTATGCTTACGCCCTTTTCCATTTTTTCCAATAAGCGGTCGGAAGCAACTTCCAGACCACCTGAAACTGCAATGCAACCCGACTCAGCAAGTAATTCGCATAACTCTGATTTAAATGCCATTTCAAATCGGATATTTGTCCACCAACTAAGGCTGAGTTTGCGCTGGATAATCTCTTCAGCTAATTTTCTCAACAATATAGGAGATGCCGCTTCATCTACAAAATGAAAGCCCCGTTGCCCTGTTTGTTTGATAATAGCTTCTATACGGTCGCATAAAATGCCTGCAGATGCTGGCATGTATCGTTTGATATAATCCAAAGAAACATCGCAAAACGAACAACGGTGCCAGTAACATCCATGAGCCAGTGCTATTTTGTTCCAACGTCCATTGCTCCACAAATTGTGCATGGGATTTGTAGTTTCGCTCACAGAAATATAGTCCTGCAAAGGCAAACCTTCGTAAACGGGTATTCCAATGTCTTTGTGAGCAAAATCTTTCTCAAGGGCATTGTTGATGTATGTAACTTTAGCATGTTCTAATTTAAAAGTTCTTGCTAAATTATCTTCACCCTTTATAATATGATTCAGTAATTTTAATAAAGGTAGTTCCCCATCGTCAAGGCAAACATAATCTATCAATTCAAATAGCTTTGGTTCATTAAGTTGACGCAATTCTGTATTAACAAACCCTCCTCCAATGACAACCGGAATATGCGGATATTTTTTCTTGATAAATTCTGCTGATTTTAAAGCCATTAACAAATTCCCAGGAAAAGGAATTGTAAAGCCAATAAGTTTAGGCTTATATTTGATGATGGATTGATCCAATAAGTTATACATGACGCCAGTAATGAGTGACTCAAGCTTAAGCTCTTCTTGAATGCATTGATAGTTGATGGAATTTAAGCCGATTTGTTCTGCATAACGACTGAATCCAAAGCGGCTGTCAATACATTCGGTAATAAAATCGCCAATATCCTCTATGAATAGCGTAGCCAGAAATTTTGCTTTATCTTGTATGCCATCTGAACCAAAATGCCATTCTAAGTCCTGTTGAATGTTGAATCTTCCGGCTTCCGGTAAAACTCCATTGTTGATGGAATAAGCAAAACTTGTGTCTTTACCTTGCAAAAAAGCAATAACTGCATCAATATGCCTGATGTAGTCATCTTTTGATGCTATTATTTTTTTTGAATTCTCTGAACACTTGGCGTCATCTATAGAATCAAACATCATTTGCAATCCATTGGCAGAAAGCAATTCTAAAATGCAAGAGATGCTTAAATCAAGTTGAGCTACCTTAAACCCTTGTTCTTGCAAAAAACCCTTTAAACCGGCTGTTGCAGGATAGGGTGTATTCAACTGAATAAAAGGTGGAATAATAAGTAATAAATCGTTTTGAGTCACAATTTTAAATAATTGTTTTTTACAAAAGTAGGATAAATTTCTATTCTGCTGCTTACTTAGGAATCTTTTATTTAGAAGATAGTTGAGCAAATTACGAAGTGGTTTAAGATTTATTAGTAAAAGGAGGTTAAGAAGCGACATTTTTTTATTACTTTTGTATAAGATTCGATAAAACAAGTATTATTTTAAAAAAGCTGAATTAGAATACTTTAATAAATTAAAAAATATTCTATTCTTGAAAAATATCAATCTAAAAAACACAGCATGCAAGAAGAACCCTTTGAAGAAAAAGTAATCAACATAAATTTTAGTGCGTGGTCGGGACTTTCATCTTATAATAATTTGAAGGAAAAGCTGCTTTTGCATGAGCTTTTTGAACAATCTGCAGATCGTTTTCCTGATAATATAGCAATAGAAGATGCAACTATAAAGCTCAGCTATGCTGAAGTTGAGCATCAGGCAAATCAGCTGGCACATTACCTCATCGAAAAGGGAGTTGGTGCTGATCAGAAAGTTGCTATTATGCTCCCTCGGATTTCATATGTTTATATTGCAATGCTGGGGGTTTTAAAGGCAGGAGGGGCTTATATTCCGCTTGATCCAGAAATACCCGGTGAAAGAGTTGACTTTATAATGGAAGATTCCGGAGCATTGCTTCTTATTTCTTCTGATGAAATTTTAAACCGCATAGGTTCTACTCTTACAACTAGAAAGATATTAAATGTTGACCAAGAAAATAAGTTGCTTGAAAACTTCCCTGAAAGTCGAATGATAAATTCTAAGGTAAGTAGCAATCATCTCTGTTATATTATTTACACTTCAGGTACAAGTGGCCAGCCTAAAGGCGTTTTGCTGGAACATCGAAATGTAATTACTTATGTTCATTCTGCTCAGGAAATATATCCAATAACAGCTTCTGACAGAGCCCTTCAGGGTTTTTCCGTATCTTTTGATGCATCAGTAGAAGAAATTTGGCTTCCTTTTTCTGTAGGAGCTTCTGTTGTTGTAGGTAAATTTGACATCATGCGATCGGGTGACCGTTTTTCAGAAATTCTTTATAAGTTAAACATTACTTTTTTATCCTGTGCACCCACATTACTATCTATGGTTGATGAGGATATCCCAAGCTTAAAGATATTGATATTCGGTGGGGAAGTTTGTCCATCTGATCTAGCGCATCGATGGTGCCGTGAAGGTCGGATGGTATATAATACCTATGGACCAACCGAAGCAGCTGTTATTGCAACCTACCAGGTTTTAGAACCCAATCAGGCTGTAACTATTGGACGTCCAATGCCTCAATATATTGTAATGATACTTGATGAGGCATTAAATTCAGTAAATATTGGCCAGGAAGGAGAAATCTATATTGGAGGAGAATGTGTAGCCCGCGGCTATCTCAATCAGGCAGAACTTACAACAGAAAAATTTATTGAAACCGACAAATTTACAACTTATCCTTTGCGTTTGTATAGAACAGGTGATCTTGCCAAATATGCAGAAAATGGAGAAATAATATATGTAGGAAGAGCCGATACCCAAGTGAAAGTTCGTGGTTTCAGGGTTGAACTGTCAGAAATTGAAGGACTTATTCTGAAAACTAATAATATAAAAGCAGCAGTTGTGGCACTCGATAAAGCTACACAGCAACTTGCAGCTTATATCGTTGTACGTGAAGGAGAAACTATTGATCGTGAACAAATGATTACTTTGCTTCGCGCTAAACTACCTTATTACATGATACCTTCAACACTTGACGAGGTGATTTCTTTGCCTATGACCTCAAGTTCTAAAATTGACAGAAGTAAGTTACCAAAGCCTAAAACACCATTGGCTTCTTCTTCACATAAGGAATATATATTACCAACATCTACTCTTGAGAAAGTACTTGTAGGTAAGTTAAAGGATCATTTCAGGCTTATCGATATTTCAATGGACGACAACTTCTTTACTGATCTCGGGGGGCATTCTCTTTTAGCAGCTATTGTTGTTTCTGATCTAAGAAAAGACGTTTTGTTCAAAAATATGTCAGTCATTGATATCTACAACAATCCAGTATTAAAAGATTTAGCAAATGAACTGGAATCTCAGTTAAACTTAAAACACACTAAAAAAAAAGAGCCCCGCGACTTTTACAAACCATCAAGCCTTAGTTATTATAGTTGTTGGTTCAGTCAGGGTGTATCCATGATATTTTTATCCTTCTTATTTGGCTTAGAATGGTTGGGACCGTTTTTTGTTTATTCTTATTACTATCATGCCGATTATGGGGTAGTAGATTCTTTGTTAATCATGCTTCTGACTTACTTTTTGCTGTTGCCAACATTTTCGATATTTGCTATCATCTTTAAATGGCTGGTAATTGGCCGGATTAAACCTGGTAAGTATAAATTGTGGAGCTTATATTATTTCCGTTTCTGGATAGTAGATAAGGTTATAGGTATTTCCCCTGCCAGTTATTTTACGGGAACTCCTATTATTACCAATTTCTATAGATTGTTAGGGGCAAAAATTGGGAAAAATACATACATCAACTCACATACTTCGTCTGTATTCGACTTACTGACAATCGGAAATAACGTTAGTATATGTACAGATACTCATTTTAAAGGCTTTGAGATCAAAGACGGTTACCTTCATATTGGATCTATTGAAATTGCTGATGAATGTTTTGTTGGAACCCGTTGTTGTATTTCAGAAAATACTAAAATGGAGCGTAATTCTTCAATGGAAGATCTCTCTTTACTGCCTTCAGGAAGTATTATTCCTGCAAACGAGAATTGGCAAGGTTCTCCTGCTGAGAAAATAGGCATTAATCCAAAAGTAGAAACTATAAAATTGTGGAAAGAAACTCATTTTACGCTTTACCTCCTGGGCGTATTTATTTTTCCTCTCATAACTATGCTGGCTTATTTTCCTGGAATGATGCTCATTACACATGTCGACTATTCCAGTGATGACTATGAATTTTTAATGTTAACCATTGTTGTTGCAGTTTCGTTCGTACTTATATTATCTCTCATTATTGCTTTGTTAAAATGGCTGATGTTGGGAAATATAAAGGAGGGAAGGTATCCTGTAGCAAGCCTTTTTTACTACAGGAAATGGTTTTTTGATCAATTGATGAAATTGAGTCTGCAGGTTATTGGTACACTTTATACAACACTCTACCTTCAGTATTGGTTTAAACTTTTAGGCGTAAAAATTGGTAAGCGTTCCGAAATTTCAACGGTTGAATTTATTTCACCCGACTTACTGGTGGCTGGTGATGAGTGTTTTTTGGCTGATTCTGTATCTGTTGGCGCATCTCATGTAAGAAATGGATATATTTCCATAGCAAAAACATATATCGGAAACCGTACTTTCGTAGGAAACAGTGCAGTTATTAGTCCGGGAACAGTCTTAGGGAATGGAGTGTTGGTTGGTGTACTTTCGAAGATGAAGGACGAACAACTTCCTGCTCCTGATGGAACTTCATGGTTTGGTTCACCTGCAGTTTACTTACCCAATCGTGATATCAATCAGGATTTTTCAATTGGCCGGACTTATCAACCAAGTCGAACGCTTTTTGCATTGCGCTATTTCATAGAATTTTTTAGAGTTACACTTCCGGCTACCCTTTTTATTATGATGGCTTCTATGATAACCAATATTACCAGTTATTTACAAGTTGATTTTGATCTCTTGCCATTGATGTGTATTTTCCCTTTACTTTATATCGGGGCTAGTTTTGTAGGATTTATTGTGCTGGCCCTATTTAAATGGATTGTGATTGGTCGTTACCGTCCTTGCAATAAACCTCTTTGGAGTGGCTTTGTATGGAGAAGCGAACTTGTTACAGGATTGTACGAAAACTTTGGAGTACTTTTCTTTATGAACGTGCTAACAGGTACCCCTTTTATTAAATTCCCACTCTGGCTACTGGGCAGTAAAATAGGGAAAAGAACTTGTATTTATACTACACAAATTACAGAATTTGATCTTGTAAAAATTGGCGATTATTCTGCATTAAACGATAACTGCACAATACAAACTCATCTTTTTGAAGACAGGGTGATGAAGATGTCGTATGTTGATATTGGAAAAGAGTGTACTGTAGGGGGAATGTCTGTTGTCCTTTACGATTCTAAGATGGAAGATGGAGCTAGACTTGACAATTTATCTGTATTAATGAAGGGTGAAACGCTTTCTGCAATGAGTACTTTTATAGGTGCACCTGCAAAACCAGCATAATTTTTCAGCATTTGAATTTATATTTTTTCTTAGATCTCACAAATTACTTAATAGATAAATCTTTGATTTTAATACTCTCAGTAAAGGCTATAGCGTTTATAAATTAAATTTTTTAATAGCTTTATAAATTTTTTTAAAAACTTTATGTAGGTTTGTAGTATGCATTTATTTTATACACCCGATATTAAATCTTCTTCGTATGCCCTTGATAAAGAAGAATCCACACATTGTGTAAAGGTATTACGTTTGAAAGAAGGCAGCCTAATCCATTTAACTGATGGAAAGGGAAATCTGTATAAAGCACAATTGCTGACTTCAGATCCCAAGGAATGCTTAGTCGAAATCAAAGAAACGATACCTGAATTCGGCAAAAGAGGATTTTATTTACATATTGCCATTGCACCTACTAAAAACATCGACCGTTTTGAATGGTTTCTTGAAAAAGCAACCGAAATAGGCATTGATGAAATTACACCCCTTTTCTGTGAACATTCCGAAAGGAACATCATTAAACCAGAACGGCTACAAAAAATTATCACTTCAGCCTTAAAGCAATCTTTAAAAACTTATCACCCGGTTTTGAATGAAGCTGTTAAGTTCAATCATTTCATTCAGACTTTTTTTGATGGTAAAAAATACATTGCACATTGCGAAGAAAACAAAAAAACATCCTTGCAATCAGCTTGTCAAAAAGGCGAAAATGCTTTGATATTAATAGGCCCTGAAGGTGATTTTAGTAATCCGGAAATTATAAATGCCATTGAAAACAATTTTTTACCCATTAGTTTGGGAAATTCACGCTTACGAACCGAAACTGCTGGTATTGTGGCCTGTCATACTATTAATTTATTGAATGAATTATGATTAAAAGATTTTTTTTATACCTGATATTAATTGCATTTTTAAGCTCATTTACACCACCAACCTATCAAATTGCATTGTTAAAATACAATGGAGGTGGAGATTGGTATGCCAATCCTACTTCATTGACAAATCTTATTCAATATGCAAATCAATACCTCGGTACCAATCTAAATCCGGATTATGCTACTGTTGATGTGGGAAGTACAGAATTGTACAATTATCCCTTTGTTCACATGACCGGACATGGAAATGTTGTTTTTTCTGACAGAGATGCAGAAAATTTAAGAAACTATCTGAAAGGTGGAGGTTTTTTACATATCGACGATAATTATGGCATGGATAAGTTTATACGGCCTCAAATGAAAAAAGTATTTCCTGAATTGGAATTTGTAGAATTACCTTTTAGCCATCCTATTTTTCATCAGAAATATGATTTTCCGAATGGTCTGCCAAAGATTCATGAACACGATGGCAAACGCCCTCAGGGATTTGGATTATTCTTCAACGGCCGACTGGTTTGTTTTTATAGCTATGAATGTGATTTGGGTGATGGATGGGAAGATCAGGATGTTCATAAAGATTCAGAAGCAACACGTACCAAAGCTTTAAGGATGGGTGTGAACCTATTACAGTTCGTTTTTAATCAATAGTTTAATAAATTGTTGAGCCTAATAGGAAAGTTGTAAGCCAAAGTTCTGATTAGCTCAAAAAGTAGAGTTAGATTTCTAAAATTAATAAATGTATTTTATAATATGTAATCTTCAAAAGCTAAAACCCATTATTCATATTTGAAGTTAATCACTAAAAATAAAATAGTTTAAAAAGTTCAATGTGCTTAAAATCAAATGGATGTAAAACGTGGCATAAATATTGAACATTGAAGAAATATGAGAGTGAATTATAAAAACTTTAAAAGTTCTGAAAAAACACTCATATGATTAAACAAAATATATAAATATTTGTTTAATTTTCAATTAGTTATATATCTTATTAAATTTTATTTTTATGAAAAAATTAATCCTAATATTATTTTCTTTATCAATTTTAAGTTCATGTAGTAAAGATACAGCAACTCCAACATCTTCTGATGTTTTAGTTACAATGGACAACATGGTTGTTAATCCAAGTTTTGGTTTTAAAACTTCTCAAAATATTAGTGTAGAGCTTAAAGCTCAGGATAATATGGGTACAGCTATGCAATACATCCGTTTTAATGTATTTTCAAATATGAAAGAAAACGATGGAGCAATTATTGCATCAGGTGCAACAGATATCAATGGTGATTTGAAATTAAGTATTCCTATACCCAGCTATTACGATTCTATCGTAGTTGCTACTGATTTTATAGGTTTTGTAAATCAAATAAAGCTTCCAATTATTGGAGGAAAAGTGTCCTACTTATTTGGGGGAAATCATCCAGCTAAAAAATCAGCAGAGGAATTAATTCCTAAAGCAACAGCTGCCTATATCAAATTTTTAGGAACTTACAATAGCCAAGGTGTCCCTAATTATTTAGTTTCCAACGATGTGGTAGAAGCCAGTTTGTTGACTGATATTAATGCCTGGTTACCAGAATATAAATCTGTTCCAGTTAATCATCCTGGATATTTAGCACAAACTAATGTTACCAATGTTATTTTAAATCAAATGGCAGATGTTTGGGTTACTTTTGTTCACGAAGGTGCAGGTTATATGAATGTCTTAGGTTTTTATACTTACGATAAAAATACCCCAATTACGAATGTAAATCAAATAGATTCTATCCGGATTATTTTTCCAAATGCTTCGTTATCAGGAAGCGGAGGTGGATTAAATTCAGGGAATAGGGTTAAACTCGGAACTTTTCCTGCCAACACAGGTATAGGTTGGGTATTGTTTTCAAATGGATGGACAGGAAGCAGTGTAAATGCAAATGCTACAAAATATTATTCTGACCCTATACTTAATCCAGAAACCGATGTGGCCAACCGCCAACACACTGTTTTGCTTCACGATGCAGGAAGAGGATTGTATTTATGTGGTTTTGAAGATATGGGTCGTAATCCAAATATCGGAGCTGATAACGATTTTAATGACATTCTCTTTTATGTAAAAACAAATCCAGTTCAAGCAATTGCTCAAAACAATGTTTATCAGGCAAGTGGTTCTGCTGTTGATACCGATCATGATGGAGTTTCTGATTTATTTGACGATTATCCAACAGATCCATTAAGAGCTTTTAATAATTATTTTCCTTCAAAAACACAGTTTGGCACATTGGCTTTCGAAGATCTCTGGCCTTCAAAAGGAGACTATGATTTTAATGATGTGGTGGTTGATTATCGTTTTAATCCAATAACCAATGCATCTAATCAGGTTGTAAATATTCAGGCAAAGTTTGTTGTTAAAGCCACTGGAGCTGGTTTCTTAAATGGTTTTGGTTTCCAGATTCCTTCACTTACTTCAGCCTCAGTGCAGAATGTGACTGGAACTAATTTAACCGAAACAGGTTTTATCAGTACTTTAGCAAGTGGTGTCGAAGCAAATCAATCTAAAGCAACAGTAATAGTGTTTGATAATGCCTGGAAGAATTTTTCAAATGCTTCAGGAAGTAATCCAAGTGGTTTCTCTGGTATCAATACTTTAATTGGTGGGAGAACTGGTATTCCTGATACTTTAAATGTAAATCTGACTTTGGTACAACCCATAAGTTCTGCAACATTAGGTTTGCCTCCTTATAATCCATTTATTATAGCAAATAAGACCAGGGGGAAAGAAATTCATCTTGCTGATTATCCTCCTACCGATTTGGTTGATCATACATTGTTTGGAACATCAAATGATAACAGTAATCCTTCAGCCGGAAGATATTATAAAACTGCAAACAATCTACCATGGGGTATTAATATTGCAGAAAAATTCAATTATCCGATTGAAAAAGCTAAAATTATTGACGGACATTTAAAATTTGCCGCCTGGGCACAAAGTAGTGGTGTTCTTTATAAGGACTGGTATAAACCAAATGCTGGGTATAGAAATTCAGTTTATATATATCCAAACTAATAAGGAAAGTTTTTAAATAAAAAAGGGCAGTTTTGAATTGCCCTTTTTTTATAAGCAAAAAGCCCGATTTTTCGGGCTTTAAGTGCGGATGAAGGGACTCGAACCCCCACGTCGCAAGACACCAGATCCTAAGTCTGGCGCGGCTACCAATTACGCCACATCCGCATAATGGACTGCAAAGATAATACTTTTTTTCTTATGCTTAAGTTTTTGTTTGGAAAATATTTGAATTTGTTTTAGAGATGTGCAAATTAAAGTTTTTTTTACTCAGAATGGGGTTTTCAATTGTAATCATTTTAAATATCCTTAGTAGTACTCAGGGCACTTCTTTTCAAGATATTCCTTATTCATACCTCAGCGATTCAATGGGATCTAGGTTGGCAGCTTTTACAGCTGGGTAAATACCAGAAACCAATCCAACAAACAGACATAAAATAAATCCGCTAAAAATCCAAAGCCAGGGAATAATAAAGCTGCTTCCAATTGCAAACGAAACTACATTCCCTACTAAAATACCAAGGATAATGCCAAGTAAACCTCCAATTTGTCCTATAACCACAGCTTCAACCAAAAACTGATTCTTAATTAGATTTTTAGTTGCTCCCATTGATTTTCTGATACCAATTTCACGGGTACGTTCACTAACGGAAACCAGCATAATATTCATCAAACCTATGGCAGCACCAAGGAGTGTAATGATTCCTATTATTGAAGCAGCCATGGTAACATATTTCATATTTTCGATAAATGATTGGGCCATATTATCGCTTTTGGAAGCATCAAAATTATTTTCTTCTCCAATATTTACATCACGAATAACCCTAAAAACCCCAACAGCTTCATCAATGGCAACATCCATTTTTAATGGATCATTTACTAAAATGCTGATGCTGAAAGACATATTCGGACGTGGGAAATACTGCCTTACATTGTTGATGGGTAAAATACAATTTTTGTCACCACTAAACCCCATACTGCTTCCTTTAGATTTTAAAACACCAATTACCATATATTTGCCAGGCCCTATTGAAACGATTTGATTGATAGGATTTTCGTCTTTTTTAAAAATGGACTTTGATAATTCCTCACCAATGATAGTAACACTTGAACCGTAATTTACTTCAGAGGGTGTAAAATTTCTGCCTTTTGCAATTTCATTTCCGGAAGTAAACAAATAGTTTTCGTCGGCACCAATAACACCGATGTTAGGATTGGTTTTTTCGCTTAAAAATTTCACGGTTGCAGTATGCGTTGCAAAAGTAGATAATGAAGTGTAGGCAGGGAATTTATAATTATTTTTAAATTGTTGCGCTTCGTCAAAAGTAATTTCTTTGTATCGTTTTGCTCTTCTGCCGTCTCCCATTTGCATTTGCATCGCATGATCGCGTAAAGTAAAGGTATTGGCTCCCATTTGAGAAAAACTCTTGGTAATACTTGATTTTAAAGAATCAATGGCAGTTAAAATACCAACTAAAGCCATAATTCCAAAAGCAATAATCAATACAGTAAGTATGGTTCTTGTTAAATGACTACGGATTGATTCGAGCGAAATTTTAACATTTTCGACGATTAACACTTTCATTTTATTGAATTTAGAAAAGCTAAAAAATTAAAACTGTACCTTATTTCCATAAGCTAAATCGCCTGCATCTCCTAAGCCTGGAACAATGTAAGCCTGGGCGGTTAATTCATCATCAACAGCTCCAACCCATATCGACACATCACTTATTGAAAGATGTTTGTGAACATAATCAATACCTTCGGCGCTGGCTAAGACCGAAACAAAATAAGTATGGCTTGGTTTTCCGTGAGTAATAAGTTCTTTGTAAGTTTTGACCATCGATGCCCCGGTGGCAAGCATTGGATCTGCAAGTATCAGTACTTTATCTGTTAAATCGGGGCAAGATAAATATTCAATCTGAATGTCAAAATTACCTTTTTTATCGTGTTTACGATAGGCCGAAATAAAAGCGTTTTCAGCTTGATCAAAATAATTCAGCAAACCATAGTGAAAGGGCAGTCCGGCTCTTAGAATAGAAGCAATTACCGGCTGTTGTTTCAGCAATTGAATCTCTGCAATTCCTAAAGAGGTTACAACTTCTTTGGATTCGTATTGAAGCTTTTTACTTAGTTCATACGCAAATATTTCGCCCAATCGTTCCATATTTTTACGAAACCGCATCCTGTCTTGTTGAATTTTTTCATCTCTGATTTCTGCAATAAACTGATTGAAAAGAGAATTGTGATTTCCTATTATGTTTGCCATAATCTTATGATTTATTTTTTACCACTTATCAGCTTTACAATAAAAGGTAAATTGTTTTTTTTCACTTGCAAATATACACAATTTTTTGCACCAAAGTTATGATTAAAACTAGCAATACTTTCTAAAGATGAACCTCCAAAATCAAAACAATCTATTTTTTGAGCATAAGTTTTTAATAATTCATCTATCATTAAATACATTGCACCTAATGCTTTCCCTTCAGCGTTTGCACTTCCTTTTAAAAATAAAATCCGATGCTTGGTTCGTATAAAAAATCCTCCTGCAATCAATTCGTTTGAAGTATTCATTACACCCAGAGCGATTCCGCATTTATGGATATTACATGCTATCATTAGACTTTTTAGTATTTCATAATCTTTCGAATGGAGTTCTTTTATTTGTTTACCTTTATTATTTCGGAATAAATTAACTATTTTTTCGTGAGCAATGTTTTCATTAATTTTTAAATTGTTTTTTTCTGCTTTTTTAAGATTCCTTTTTGCATCGCCCTTATAGTCCTGAAAAATGTCTTGGTAAGCCTTATTTAAGTCTAAAAATTGAAAAAATCGTTCTTTTTTTTGAAAATCAGCTTCAGTAAAGTTATTGTTTTCGTGAATGTTAAATTCAATAAATTGAATATTACTTGGGATGGCTTCAAAAAATGCATTTACCATGGTTTCTGTACATGCTATTTTTGAATAAACACCTAAATACCTTGTAAAAAAAGGCTGGTAAAGATAAGATATTTTATACTTGGAGTTAAGCGTCAAAGGGAAAACTGCTTCATAATCGTTCAAAATTAATGCACTCCAATTTTTACATACCACATCTAAATACCAACTATAGACATAGACAATGCCATTGACAGATGTTTCAATGCATTCGTCCCACTTTTCTTTATTTATTTGGCTATGTAGCAGATAGTTTATCATGTTTATTTTACTGCATATTTTATCATTTCTTCATACACTTGCTGCCAACCAATCCAACGATGTTGGTTGCTCAGCGATTCGTTGTGCCATAGACTAATAAAATTGCCGTTTACTGCCTTTATCTCGTCAATTAATGGTGTAATATAGCTCAATGCTTTATCTGCATGTATATTGTTGTAATCTCTTAAAGTACCTTCCATAAATGCAAATGGATGAATTCTTAAATTGGTTTCAAGGTCTGATTCTAAATCATAAAAATTAAAGCTATTGCAGATACTAGCTCTGAAACCAGTTTCAGAAGCATATCCCATAGTGTAATCATCTGTAATATCAAGCTCAATCAGATTGCGATAGCTTAGTGGTAAATCTAATTTGAGAAAATGTTGTCGACTTTTAGTGATTTGACGATTTAATACTTTTGAAAGTGTTTCGATTTCCTTTTTTAATATTTTAATATTGGAATTAGAATTAAAAGATGGATGAATGCCAACTTCTGCCTCATCGTTCAACATTTTTATCAATGAATGAAACTTTCGATTATTTATGGGTATATTTTTGTCGAAATCGCCATATTGAGCGAAAAGAATAAAGTAAATAGGGTGGAGCTTATATTTTTCTTGCATTTCAAATTGAAAACTGTAAGTATCAAAATGGTCTTTCCCAAATCCGGTCAATACTTTAGTTCTTTCAATAATGTCTTTAATATTAAAATAAAGCATAGATTTAATATATCCTCCGATAGAGCGAATAATGCCTTTTAACCTATAAGCATAAGCACAATCAATATCTATCGTTGGAATAAATGAGAATTTTCTTTCAATTATCTTAAAATCAGGATATTTATTTTGAATAATTGCAGCTATTTTTAACGCCCAAATATTAATCAAAGGTTTTTTTAGGAAGTACTGTTTATAAGCAATGCTTTGGTCGGCACTAAATCTGCCATATTGATCTTTGATATAAGGTAAATATTCTTCGTATCGGCTCACCAAATAAAATCCTGCAGCAAAAGGGTCGAAAACTAGTTGTGATTTTTTATTAGAAACGCCATAGAAAGCAGTATCATTTTCAAAATCAATGAACTTCAAATCCTGTTCGTGAATATTGGTTTCGAATAATAAATTTACAGCGCAAAAAAAGATTTCATCTTCAAAAGCTTGTTCAGAATAATTAATTTTTACACCTTGATAGGCAATAAACTCATCAGTACTTGTAGTAAAAAAAGTATCTATGCCCATTAACTCATTAAAATAAAGCCTGAAGGTATATTGAATCCGATTACATATTTTTGGTGTATAAATCAGCATTTGGGGTTTAAGTTATTTATTGGCTAAAAGAAAATCAGTTGCGAATGGTTTTTATTTTTAAGATACAATTTATTAAAATATATAAAGAGGTGAAAGAATAAAAAATTATCAATAATTAAAGACAAGAAATAACTTAATAATCAATAACATAATAACTAATTTTATATCATTCCTTCATCGGCAAAGCTATAATATTTTTCGTCACCTATTATTATATGATCAACGACTGCTATTTCCAGAAATAAACCTGCTTCTTTTATTTTTCTAGTAAGCTTACAATCTGCATCACTGGGTTTTAAATTCCCTGAAGGGTGATTATGACACAGTATCAGCGATGTAGCATTGTTTTCCAAGGCTATTCTAAATATTTTTTTAGGATCGGCAACAGTTCCAGAAATCCCACCTTCACTGATACTTTGGTATTTAATGATTTTATTAGCTTTGTTAAGTAGGATTATCCAAAATTCTTCATACAAACAATCGGAAACCATGGATTGCATAAGTTCAAACGCATCTTTGCTTGAATTTATTTTCTTACGTTCAATAACATCGGCACTTCTTCGACGCTTTCCTAACTCTAAAGCGGCAATAATACTTATAGCCTTTGCTTCACCAATACCTTTAAATTTTTTTATTAAATCGCTGATACTTAATTTTGAAAGCTCAATCAGATTGTCATTGCAAGAATTTAAAATACGTTTCGATAATTCTACAGCAGATTCTTCGGTATTTCCTGAACCTATTAAAATAGCAATTAGTTCAGCATCGCTAAGACTGGCTTTCCCTTTTAGCATCAGCTTTTCACGAGGCCGATCATCTTCAGCCCAATCTTTAATCGTAATCTTTTGGTTGTAATTATCCATTTGATTAGTTTGTAGCGAAAGTAATAATTTTTCATCCAAAATTTTTAAATAATAGTATTTTTTTTAAAAATTTGAAAAATTAAGCCATTTAAAACCATAATTTACAACTAAGCAGATATCAGAGGATGAACCATCCGATTTTTGAATGTCATTTTAAATATTGTTTTAAAAACACAAATACTTACAAAATCTTCATATTCAATTTATTCTTAAATTTTTAGCAAGCTTATAATTTTTGATAATTTAATTTTATAAAAAAAGTCCTTCCAATTCAGATATTTTCTCTAATTTCGTTGCATTAAAAAAAAGTATCATTTTTATAAGTATTCAACTTAAATCATTTTAGAAATGGCAAAAGTTAAAGGAGACATTGTAATTGACATTGAGGCATGTAAAGGATGTGAGGTTTGCATAACAGCTTGCCCCAACGATGTAATTGCAATGGCAAAAAATGTAAATGGGAAAGGCTATCATTATGCTGAATCCATTAATGAAGAATGTATTGGTTGTGCGAATTGTGCAATCGTATGTCCGGATGGTGTTATCACCGTTTATAAAATAAAAATATAAAAACGTTTTTAACAGTTTTAAATACAAAAGAATGAAAGAACTGAGATTAATGAAAGGCAACGAAGCAGTGGCAGAAGCTGCTATCCGTGCCGGATGTGATGGTTATTTCGGCTACCCTATTACTCCCCAATCTGAAGTAATGGAATATTTAATGTACCAAGAGCCACATAAAACTACAGGTATGATTGTTTTACAGGCTGAAAGTGAAATAGCCGCAATCAATATGGTATATGGAGGCGCTAGCTGTGGTAAAAGAGTGATGACATCCTCTTCAAGCCCTGGTATTAGTTTAAAACAAGAAGGAATATCCTATATTGCAGGAGCGGAACTACCTTGTTTGATTGTAAATGTAGTGCGTGGTGGACCTGGATTAGGTACAATTCAACCTTCCCAGTCAGATTATTTTCAATCTACCAAAGGTGGTGGTCATGGTGATTATAGATTGTTGGTATTAGCGCCTTCTTCCGTTCAGGAAATGGCTGATTTTGTCGGATTAGGTTTTGATCTTGCATTTAAATATCTCAATCCTGTTTTGATTTTATCAGATGGCGTTATAGGTCAAATGATGGAAAAAGTTGAATTAGCTCCTCACCAGCCAAGGTTCACTGAAGCAGAAATTCGTAAAAATACACCATGGTCGACTATGGGAAAACCTCACGATAAAGAAAGGAATATCATTACTTCTTTGTTGCTTGATTCTCATAAACAGGAAGAACATGTTGCTCATTTACGTGATAAATATCTGGCAATGGAGGAAAATGAAGTAAGATATGAAGAAATCGATTGTGAAGATGCTGAATACCTCATTGTAGCTTATGGCTCAAGTGCACGTATCAGTCAAAAAGCTGTAGAATTAGCCAGAGTCAAAGGGATAAAAGTTGGTTTATTTCGCCCTATTACGCTCTTCCCTTTCCCTAAAAAACCTTTGTTAGCACACACTAAAAAAATCAAAGGAATTTTAACTGTTGAGATGAGTTTAGGTCAAATGGTAGAAGATGTGAAGCTTGCAGTTGAATGTAAAGTTAAAGTTGAGCATTTCGGTCGCTATGGTGGTGTTATTCCTACACCCGATGAAGTCGTAATAGCTTTAGAACAACAAATAATAGGAGGTTAATACAATGTCAGATATTATTACAAAAGAACAAATCAGAAAACCGGAAAATTTAGTTTATACTAAAACTAAATTACTGACCGATAAAGCGTTGAGTTATTGTCCTGGTTGTGGTCATGGTACAGCACATCGAATTGTGATGGAAGTGATTGAAGAATTAGGGGCTCAGGATAATACCATTGGGATTGCTCCTGTTGGCTGTTCTGTATTGGCTTACGAATTTATGAATATAGATATGCAGCAAGCTGCTCACGGAAGGGCACCTGCAGTAGCTACGGCTGTTAAAAGATTATTACCTGATAGATATGTGTTTACTTATCAGGGCGATGGAGATTTAGCTGCTATTGGTACTGCTGAAACGATTCATGCTTGTAATCGTGGTGAAAATATTACCATTATATTTATCAACAACGGTATTTATGGTATGACAGGTGGTCAGATGGCTCCAACTACTCTTCCTAACATGAAAGCATCAACTTGCCCTTATGGCCGTGATGTTGCAACAATGGGAAATCCACTTAAAATGACAGAGTTAATTGCCCAGTTGCCGGGTGTTCATTTTGTAACCCGTCAAGCAGTGCATACACCTGCTGGTGTTCGTAGAACAAAAAAAGCCGTTCGTAAAGCTTTTGATTTGCAAAAACAAAACAAAGGATTGACATTTGTTGAAATCGTATCAAATTGCAATTCCGGATGGAAAATGACACCTGTTCAATCAAATATTTGGATGGAAGAAAATATGTTTCCTTTTTATCCTTTAGGCGATATTAAAGTTGATGGTCAATTGGTTAAATAAATTTTTACAATATAAACATTGAAGTTATGACAGAAGAAATAATCATAGCCGGTTTTGGTGGTCAGGGCGTTTTATCGATGGGTAAAATTCTTGCATACTCCGGTATAATGCAAAATCAGGAAGTTAGCTGGATGCCTTCATACGGTCCCGAAATGCGTGGAGGTACGGCAAATGTAACAGTTGTAATAAGTGATAACCGTATCAGTTCTCCGGTAATCAATAGTTTTGATACAGCAATTATCCTTAATCAACAATCAATGGATAAATTTGCTGCTACCGTTAAACCTGGTGGATTACTCATTTATGACCCTAATGGAATTACACATCACCCTGAACGTAAAGATATAAATATTTATACAATAGAAGCTTCAGAAGCTGCAGGAAAATTAGGCTTGATGAAAATTTTCAACATGATTGTATTAGGTGGATTTCTTAAAATTAAACCATTAATTGAGCCTGAGTTTATTCACAAAGGCCTTGAAAAATCATTGCCTGCCCGCCATCATAAATTAATCCCAGAAAACGAAAAAGCGATAGAAATTGGTAAAGGATTAATTAAAGCTGTTCATTTGGTTTAATTTTACCAGCATAATAACATCCCCTTTATTGGCAATCGTCAGTAAAGGGTTTTTTCTTTTCCATGAATTCAATTTATTGCTTATCTTTGCAAAAAAAAAATCAGGGTGTTTTTTATTGAGGAATTGGAACTAAGTAAGTTGACAGTTCGTAATTATCAATAAATTTATATACTTTTACACTCAAATTATTGAGATTATTATAATCTTATATATTAACATTTTTCGCTAAACTTATGGAATACAATTCAACACGCAATAAGCTTATTATTGCTGAATATGGGCGTAACGTCCAAAAAATGATAGAACATGCAGTAAGCGTTGAAGATAGAGACAAACGCAACCAATTAGCAAAAGTGATAATCAGGGTGATGGGGCAAATCAATCCACATTTACGTGATGTTGCTGATTTTACCCACAAACTTTGGGATCATTTGTTTATTATATCTGATTTTAAATTAGATGTAGATTCTCCTTATTCGATACCATCTGAGGAAATTTTAAAAATTAAGCCAGAACAGGTTCCTTATACCGATAAGAAATTTGCTTTCCGTCATTATGGAAGAAATATAGAGTTAATGATTGAAAAGGCTACTTCAATGGAAGAAGGTCCGGACAAAGATCGAATTGTTCAACTTATAGCAAATCACCTCAAAAAATCATATCTTACCTGGAATCGTGATAGTGTGGACGATGAGGTTATTGTTGAGCATCTTAAAGTGATGTCGAAAGGTCAGTTAAAACTGAACGAAAATTTTAAATTTAATAGCTCTTTTGATATTCTTGCAAAAAATAAACCTACAACGCCTAAAAATAAACCAAGTCTCAACAATCCTGTAAAGAGAAATAACCCCGTAAAAAAAAACAATAACTTTACCCAGCTAAAAAGAAAAGAAAATTAATGTTTTAATCCTTTAATGAATGAGTTCATTTGAAATTACAGGTGGTAAAAGCTTGCATGGTGAAATAATACCACAAGGAGCTAAAAACGAAGCATTACAAGTAATTTGCGCTGTATTACTTACTCCCGAAAAAATAACAATCAGCAATATTCCCGATATAAGGGATGTGAATAAACTTATCGAGTTGTTGGCCGAAATGGGTGTTAAAGTCGAAAAAACAGCACCTGAACAATTTACATTTCAAGCAGATGATGTAAATCTTGAATACCTTAAAACAGAAGCGTTTAAAATAAAAGCGGCCTCGTTAAGAGGTTCAGTTATGATAGTTGGACCGCTGCTCGCTAGATTTGGGAAAGCGTATATTCCACAACCAGGTGGTGATAAAATTGGTCGCCGTCGTTTAGATACACATTTTATTGGGTTTGAAAAATTAGGTGCTAAATTCAATTATAACTCGATCAGCAAATTCTATCAAATTGATGCTTCTCATCTACAAGGCTGTTATATGTTGCTCGACGAAGCTTCTGTTACAGGAACAGCTAATATTGTAATGGCTGCTGTAATGGCCAAAGGGATAACCACTATTTTCAATGCAGCTTGTGAACCTTATTTGCTGCAACTTTGCAATATGCTCAATCGAATGGGAGCTAAAATTGATGGTGTTGGTTCTAACCTTTTAACCATAGAAGGTGTTAGTGAGATGCATGCATGCAATCATACTTTACTCCCCGACATGATTGAAGTTGGAAGTTTTATTGGCTTAGCTGCCATGACTCACTCTCAAATTACTATTAAAAATGTAAATTATCAACATCTTGGTGTTATTCCAGAGGTATTTAGCAGATTAGGTATTCGGATTCAACACGTAAATGACGATATTATTGTTCAACAACAAGACCATTACGAAATTGAACATTTTATGGATGGTTCTATCATGACTATTTCTGATGCACCCTGGCCAGGATTTACACCTGATCTTATCAGCATTGCATTGGTAGTTGCTACACAAGCAAAAGGTAGCGTGCTTATTCATCAGAAAATGTTTGAAAGCCGCTTGTTCTTTGTTGACAAACTAATTGATATGGGGGCTCAGATTATTCTTTGCGATCCGCATCGAGCTACTGTTATTGGCTTAGATCATCAATATCCTTTACGAGGCATCGAAATGATTTCCCCTGATATTAGAGCTGGGGTAGCATTGCTAATAGCTGCCCTTTCAGCTCAAGGCAAAAGTATTATTCATAATATCGAGCAGATCGATCGAGGGTATCAACAAATTGATCATCGCCTGAGACTATTGGGTGCTGAGATTAAACGAATCTAAAAATTTTTCTTCGTTTTTTTTTGTGAAATAATTAACGTAAAAAGCTTCTGGTATTAAGGAAGCTTTTTTAATTTTGTGCGATTAAATACTTTCTTTTATGAAAAAAATAAAAGCAATCATTATTGTAAGTTTCTTTTTGGTTTTTGTATTACAGGCTCAGAAAATTAATATGAAAATGATTGATATAAAATCTAATAAAGAAATTCTGAATGGGAAATGTAATCTGAAGGGTTTAAAAAATGGCGAATTTGGTAAAATCTTTAAAATAGAATATAATAATTATATCCCAGATAATGAAATCATCGCATTGCTTCAGCCAAAAATGATGGATATAAGTTTTGAGATAATACTTGGTACTTGGTGTGGTGATAGTAAAGAACAATTACCACGTTTTGTCAGGATTTTAGATGCAATAAAATATAAAACCAAAAATATACCTTTATTATGTTTAGATCGGTCTTTCAAAGCAGAAGATTTTGATAAGGAAAAACGAAACATACAAAAAATTCCTACTTTTATTATTTATCGTAACAACATTGAAATAGGCAGGATAGTTGAAACTCCATTACAAACACTTGAAAAAGATTTACTTGAAATTCTTGTAAAATAAATTCAAACATTAAACTTTTTATTTATTAAAAATTAAGATAATGTGTGAATAAAGAATTTAATTTCAAATAGATACCCAATTTGTAGATTTGCTAAAAATACAAAAAAAGCTGCTGGATCATCAAAATCCAGCAGCTTTTTTATGGTTAAAAAATTTCTACAAATGTGGTCCGGCTTCAACCAAGCGTTTACCTTCCTCATTATCGGTAAAACTTTCGAAATTTTTGATAAATTTTTCTGCAAGAATACGTGCCTGAACATCCCAAGCTGTTGGGTCTTCCCATAAATTACGGGGATTCAGTAAAGCTGCATTTACATTGTTGACAGCTTTTGGTATCGAAAGTCCGAATATTGAAATATTTTCATATTCAGCATTGTCCAAAGAACCATCCAGTATAGCATCAATAATAGCTCGGGTCGAAGGTATATCAATTCTTTTTCCAACCCCGTAAGGTCCACCTATCCAGCCTGTATTAACCAGATAAGCTGTTGACCCATGAGCTTCTATTTTGCGAATTAACTCTCTGGCGTAAACAGTTGGGTGTAACAATAAAAAAGCAGCTCCAAAACAGGAAGAAAATGTAGGTGTAGGTTCTTTAATACCCCTTTCGGTACCTGCAACTTTGGCTGTATATCCACTCAAAAACTGGTACATGGTTTGGTCTTTGGTGAGTTTTGAAACCGGAGGCAAAACGCCGAAAGCATCTGCTGTTAAGAATATAATTTTTTTCGCATGCCCTCCTTTTGAAACTGGTTTTACAATATTGTTGATATGATAAATAGGGTAGGAGACCCGCGTGTTTTCCGTTTTTGATCCATCCTCAAATAATATATCACCGGTTTTTTCATTGTAGGCCAGGTTTTCTAACAAAGCATCACGTTTAATGGAATTGTAAATATCTGGTTCATTTTCTTTGCTGAGGTTGATGCATTTAGCATAACAGCCTCCTTCAAAATTAAAAACACCGTTGTCGTCCCAGCCATGCTCATCATCACCAATCAACATACGTTTAGGATCTGCAGAAAGGGTAGTTTTACCTGTTCCCGACAAACCGAAAAATACTGCAGTATCACCATCTTTCCCCATATTGGCAGAACAATGCATAGATGCAATACCTTTTAATGGAAGGAAATAATTCATGATTGAGAAAAACCCTTTTTTAATTTCGCCACCGTACCAGGTTCCACCAACAACAGCTCTTCGTTCTTTAATATTAAAAACAGTATATACATCACTATGTAAATTGTGCGCTTGCCAATTTTTATTGGTTGTTTTGCAGGCATTCAACATAACAAAATCGGGTTCAAATCCTACCAATTCTTCTTCAGTGGGACGAATAAACATGTTTTTAACAAAATGAGCCATCCAAGCTACTTCTGTTACAACTCTTATCTTTAATCGTGTATCTTCATTGGTACCTGCAAAACCATCCATTACATAAATTTTCTTATTATTCAGTTGGTTAACGGAATTGTCGTATAATTCTTTCCAAATAGTTTCGGAAATAGGTTTGTTGTCAGATGATTTTCTATAAGGATTTGCCCACCAGATATTGGCTTTTGATTCGTTTTCTTCAACAATGTATTTGTCCTTTGGAGAACGACCGGTAAATATTCCTGTATCAACCGTTACAGCACCGGTACTAGTTACAAATCCTTTTTCGTAACCTTCTAAAGCAGGATTGGTTTCATGTTTATATAATTCATCAAAAGAAAGATTGTAATATAATTCTTTAACTTGGTCAATTCCATATGATTTTAATGCGGTTTTAATATTTTCCATATTCATAATTAATTAAATAGTTTTAAAGTCCTTTTTTAAAAGCATAAAAAGCAAGAATTATGTAATTAATTGAAAGCGTTAAAACTATTGAAAAACTACCTTTTAGAGGTAATTTTTCTGATTTGTTTACTTAATATTTAATTTTTTAACAAAAATACAATTTTTTTTTAAGCACTAAAGTTAATGATTAATAATTTTTATTTTTTTTATTATAAAACTAATTGAATTTTTATCTTTGCACATCAATTTTTAAGAATTATGGAAAAAATTAAATTAAATCTAGAAAATCTGGATAACGTATTTCCAGATAATTTTACTCCCGAACAGATAGCAAAAGCTAAAACATTGTTTCTAAAACGATTATCTATCAAAGCACATCAGTTTTATGGTGGGAAAATCCAAACTGTAGCTAAAGCACCCGTGCTTGGCTTTAACTGGTTCAATGTATGGTATACTCCGGGTGTTTCAAAAGTTTCAACTGATATCAGGGATAATAACGTTACTTCTTACGATTTGTCCAATCGTGGCAATTTAGTTGCTGTAGTTAGCGACTCTACTCGTGTACTAGGAGATGGAGATTGTACCCCTTCAGGCGGTCTAGGAGTGATGGAAGGAAAGGCTTTTTTAATGAAATACCTTGGTGGTGTGGATGGTGTTGCTTTGTGTATAGATAGCAAAGATGAAACCGGTCATAATAACCCTGATAAAATTATTGATTTTGTAAAAATGGTTCAGCATAGTTTTGGTGCCATTAACCTGGAAGATATTTCGCAACCCAATTGTTTTAAAGTGTTGGATGTATTGCGCGAAGAATGCGACATTCCTGTTTGGCATGATGATGCTCAGGGAACAGCTTGTGTTACACTCGCCGGTTTACTTAATGCCTTAAAACTTACCAACAGAAAGATTGAAAATACTAAAATAGTATTGCTGGGAGCAGGTGCATCTAATACGACCATTGCCCGATTAATCATTGCCGATGGAGCCAATCCCGCCAATCTGATTATGTTCGATTCAAAAGGTTCATTAAATATTGACAGAAAAGATATTGAAGACGATAAACGTTTTTATCGCAAATGGGAATTGTGTCTACATACCAATCCTAAGAATGTAAAAACCATGGAAGAAGCAATGAGCAATGCAGATGTATTGATTTCGCTTTCAACCCCTGGCCCTGATACTGTTAAAAAAGAATGGATTAGCCTGATGGCTGAGAAATCTATTGTTTTTACTTGTGCCAATCCTGTACCTGAAATTTATCCTTATGCTGCCAAAGAAGCAGGTGCTTATATTGTTGCAACTGGAAGAGGCGATTTTCCTAATCAGGTAAACAATTCCATCGGTTTTCCCGGAATTTTAAAAGGTGCATTGATGGTGAGAGCTAAAAAAATTACAGATAATATGGCAATAGCAGCAGCTCATTCTTTAGCTGATTATGCAGAAAAACGTGGGATAGATATCGAGAATATTGTTCCTACAATGAGTGAAGCAGAAGTTTTTCCTCAGGAAGCTGCTGATGTGGCTATGCAAGCCATTAAAGATGGTGTTGCAAGAGTGATTATAACAAGAGAAGAAGCATTCAATAAAGCCAAAGCCGATATTGAGTATTCACGCACCATGGTTGATAAACTTACCCATGAGGGTTTTATCAAAGAACCTCCTCAGGAAATGCTGGAAGAATCATTAGCATGGGCTATAGGCCAGGTTTAAAATATAAACAAGTCAAAGTTTCACTCCTGGTGGAACTTTGGCTTTATTTTCTAATCACTTTCCTCTAAATAAAAAATATCTTCTATTTTTTTTCCAAATATTATTGCAATTTTCATTGATAAAACGGTGGAAGGCACGTATTTGTTGAGCTCCATAGCATTTATCGTCTGCCGGCTTACTTTTACCAATCCAGCCAGTTCTTCCTGGGTAATGTTTTTAATCGCCCGCTCTACTTTCAAATTATTTTTCATTGTTGAGTTGTCTTTTTAATTTATAAAGCATTAGATGAAAGCGGATCAAAAAAAAGATCAGCAAAGCAACCATATTATACATCATCACGCTAAAAAAACTCATTCCATATATAAATAGAATGCAAAATAGCAACAAGGCGTAATTTATATAAGTAGCCCATAACAAAGATTCTAATCGGATTTTTCCAATATATTCATCTTCGTTTTTCTCTTTCGAAAATGCTAAAAAAAGGGCACCTAAAATAATAAGACTTCCCATTAACTCATTGGTGATATTTTGTTCAATAAATTTAAATGTTTCATATGAACCCAAAAATTTATCAGAGACAACAGCAAAAACTTTAATGTTTAAAAATGGAATTTCAGTATTATAAATTAATAGATGAATCCATAATAATAGACCAGGAACAAACAAAAACCAACCAATGGTTTTAAATAGGTGAGGGAACAAAAACCTTGTTTTCATAATCTTATTTTTTAAATTAATTACGATTGTAAAAGTAAAGTATATTTTACAAAAAAGCAAATATATTTTACATTTTCCGAATTTTATTTTTTATACCTTTGCAATAAAAATATATGAGCATCGATCCTTTACAACTCCTTTACAACTCGAATAAACCCAATCCATCGCTGATTAAAAAAATAATTTTTGGCGAAAGACAGCTTGTTGTCTTGCTTAAAAACCAGCATTTAGGAAGCTGCACTACCTTAGGCAATCAACTTTTTGCAAAAAACGAAATTTTTAATCAACCTGATTTTACAAATATTTCGCATAGGGCAATGCTAATAGCCTATTACAATGCTTATTATAATTATATTGATAAATCAGAAGGCCATTATGACATCACTGATATTATTGATTTCAATAAATATTCCCATGTTGTTATGATAGGTTATTTCAGAACCTTAGCAAAAAAAATAGATGATAATAATATTCCACTCTATGTTTTCGATTTGGAAAATGTTGGAGAACGATTAACAGATATGCAATTGCAACTTGAATATGTTTGCAATGCTGATGCGGTGATTGTTTCTGCTACCACATTTTTGAACAATACTTTTGGTGAAATCTTAGGAAACACAAAATCAAACTGCGATGTTTTTCTGTTAGGACCTAGCTCAATACTTTGTCATCAACTTTTTTCTTTTAATAATCTTAAATATATTTTTGGTGCCGCTTTTATTGAACCGGAAAAAGTATTGTCAACCATAGAAGGGGGTGGTGGTATAAAAGATATTCGACCATTTATGCAAAAGATTTATATAGGGGTCTTCTATAATTTAATTCTTTGTTATTCAATTAAATAAGTGTAT